>DATFAH010000404.1:0-7147 GCA_035254805.1 Caryophanales bacterium
ATGGTCTTGAAAAGCGAATAGAGGTGCAAGATATATGAAGATATCAACAAAAGGGCGTTATGGTCTCACAATCATGATTGAACTGGCGAAAAAATATGGTGAAGGCCCCATTTCTCTAAAAAGCATTGCCCAAGCGAACGATTTATCTGAACATTATTTAGAGCAATTAATTTCACCTTTACGGAATGCCGGCCTCGTGAAAAGTGTTCGTGGTGCTTACGGGGGCTATATTCTTGGGGACATTCCATCTAAAATTACCTCAGGTGATGTCATTCGGGTGTTGGAAGGCCCTATTACGCCTGTTGAAGGAATTGAAGATGAGGAACCTGCAAAACGAGAGCTCTGGATTCGGATTCGAGATGCGATAAAAGATGTACTTGATAACACGACTCTAGAAGATTTAGCAAGCCATAGTGATGATAGTAAGTCAGATGGCTATATGTTTTATATTTAAGATTTTGTAGTAAAAAAGAGAAGGTGTATACAATGGAACGCATTTACCTTGATCATGCTGCCACAACACCCATGCATGAAAAAGTGGCAAAAAAGATGCTTGAAGTGATGAAAGTTCAATTTGGGAATCCTTCAAGTATCCACTCGTATGGTAGAGAAGCCCGCCATTTATTAGATCAATCACGTGAAATATTAGCAAAAAGCATTGGGGCAAAGGAATCCGAGATTATTTTTACAAGTGGTGGAACAGAAGCAGATAATATGGCTTTGTTCGGTGTTGCGGAAAATAATCAACATCTCGGCAAACACATTATTACCACACAGATTGAACATCATGCTGTTCTTCATGCTTGTCAAAAATTAGAAAAAAGTGGTTTTGAGGTAACTTATTTACCAGTTGATGAAACTGGAAGAATTTCGATGGGAGATTTTCAATCTGCATTGCGAGAGGATACCATTCTTGTTTCCATTATGTATGGAAATAATGAAGTTGGCACCCTGCAGCCGATTGCAGAAATTGGTCAATTATTGAAGGATCATCAGGCTATTTTTCATACCGATGCCGTACAAGCCTACGGGATTGAAAATATTAATGTAAATGAAAGCCAAATTGATTTACTATCCATTTCCGCTCATAAAATTAATGGACCAAAAGGGACCGGTTTCCTTTTTGCCCGGGATGGGATAAAGCTTGCGCCCCGGACTTTTGGCGGTGATCAGGAACGAAAAAGGCGGGCAGGAACCGAAAATGTTTCCTCAATTGCCGGTCTAAGAGAAGCTGTATTGATTTCTCAAAGGAATCGTCTAAATAAACGGGATAAATTTAAAGGGTTTAAACAAACATTGATCAAAGGACTAGAGGATCAAGGAATTGAATTTTATCAAAACGGGACACTTGAAAATTCACTTCCACATGTATTAAACTTAAGCTTTCCTGGAACAAATGTGGAGGCAATGCTTGTGAATCTTGATTTAGCTGGAATTGCTGTGTCAAGCGGTTCGGCTTGTACAGCGGGTTCGATTGAGCCTTCCCATGTCCTTGTTGCGATGTTTGGTAATCACTCAGATCGGTTGATTAATTCCATTCGATATAGCTTTGGTTTAAATACAACTGAACAACAGGTCGAAAAAGCAGCCCTTGAAACAGCGCGAATTGTGAAGCGTTTAAGAAAATAGATTTGATAACATGATTTTTGGTAAAGGTGAGGTGAGGTAAATGGAGAAAAAGGATCCAAAAAATACGAGAGTCGTTGTTGGGATGTCAGGCGGAGTCGATTCCTCCGTAGCTGCCCTGTTATTAAAGCAACAAGGCTATGATGTCATCGGGATATTTATGAAAAATTGGGATGACACGGATGAATTTGGTGTTTGTACGGCAACAGAAGATTACAACGACGTTATTCGAGTATGTAACCAAATTGGTATACCTTATTATGCGGTAAACTTCGAAAAACAATATTGGGACAAAGTGTTTACGTATTTTCTTGATGAATATAAGGCGGGGCGTACACCAAACCCTGATGTGATGTGTAACAAAGAAATCAAGTTTAAAGCATTCCTTGAACATGCGATGAATTTAGGTGCTGATTATCTTGCTACAGGCCATTATGCGCAAGTAGTGCTCAGGGACGGGGAATATAAGATGCTTCGCGGTCTTGATGAAAATAAAGACCAAACGTATTTCTTAAACCAATTAACTCAAGATCAATTAAGTAAAGTTCTTTTCCCAATTGGTGAGCTAAAGAAGGCAAAGGTTCGTGAGGTTGCTAAAGAAATAAACCTAGCAACAGCAACTAAAAAGGATAGCACAGGTATTTGCTTTATCGGAGAGCGGAATTTTAAAAGCTTTTTAAGTCAATATCTACCTGCACAACCAGGAACAATGGAAACATTTGATGGTGAAGTGAAAGGGAGACATGATGGATTAATGTACTATACCATCGGGCAAAGGCACGGACTTGGAATTGGCGGTTCTGGTGAACCATGGTTTTCGATCGGAAAAGACTTAAAGAAAAACATTCTTTATGTTGGCCAAGGTTTTCATAATGAAAAGCTTTATTCAGATTCTATTTTTGCAGATAGCATTAGCTGGGTATCGAATAAAGAAAAGCCAAAGGAATTTGAATGCACGGCAAAATTCCGCTACCGTCAGGAAGATAATAAAGTGACAGTTCGACTTTTAGATGGTGATAAAGTACAAGTCCTTTTCCATGAACCGATTAGAGCCGTCACTCCTGGTCAAGCGGTGGTTTTCTATAACGGGGATGAGTGTCTGGGTGGAGGAACGATTGATACCGTTTATAAAAATGGTGAACGCTTAACATATGTTGGATAATTTTAAACCCCAGTTTCTCCTAAGGAGCATGGGGTTTTTTCATATGTTATAATTTCTAATAGATCGGAGTGAAATAAAATGGATAAAAACCAATTAGGTGTTAAATATATGCAGGATGGAAACTATGAAGAGGCTGCAAAAGCTTTTAACGAAGCGATTGAAAACCATCCAAATGATCCTGTCGGATATATCAATTTTGGAAATGTTCTTTCCGCTGTCGGGCAGGAAGAAAAAGCAATGAAATTTTATGAAAAAGCGATTGCATTAGATGAGAACGCAGGCGCTGCATACTACAGTTTGGGAAACTTATACTTTTCAAATGAACAATTTGATATTGCGAAACAGATGTTTGAAACTGCCATGAAAAAAGGGCTCGAAACAAGTGATAATTACTTTATGCTTGGGATGGCACTTGTACAGCTAGAACAAGGAAGGCTTGCACTTCCATATTTGCAAAGAAGTGTTGAATTGAGTGAAAATGATTCAGAAGCACGCTTCCAGTTTGGACTATGTCTTGCCCAGCAAGAATTAATTGATGAAGCGATTGTTCAGCTTAAACAATGTATTACGATTGATCCAAACCATTCGGATGCCTATTATAATTTAGGTGTTGCCTATGGTTTTAAAGAAGAATCAGAAAAAGCTTTAGCGATGTTTAATCAAGCACTTGAAATTCAACCAGATCATATGTTGGCAGGGTATGCCAAAAAATTAATGGAAAAAGGTCTGTAATCGAACATGTAATGTAGAAGGGAGGGAGCAAAATGAACCAGCAAGATTCACTAGATTTATTTGTGGAACAGGAAAAATATATTAAGGGTAAGCATCTAGTCACCATTTTTCATAATGAGCAAAATCTTTACACTGTTTTACGAATCCGTGTCGAAGAAACAAGTCATACGTATGAAGATAAAGAAGCGGTGATTACTGGATATTTTCCAAAAATTCATGAGCAGGAAACGTACATCTTTTTTGGTGAATTTACAGACCATCCGAAATTTGGGATGCAATTTCAGGCTAAACATTTCAGAAAAGATATTCCGCAAACAAAGCAAGGTGTTGTTTCCTATTTATCAAGTGAAATGTTTAAGGGTATCGGAAAAAAAACAGCAGAAAAAATTGTCGAGACATTAGGTGAAAATGCAATTTCAAAAATCCTTAATCAGCCATCATTGCTTGATTCTGTTCCAAAGCTTCCTCCTGAAAAGGCAAAATTATTGTATGATACGTTAATGGAACATCAAGGACTTGAACAAGTAATGGTTGCCTTAAATCAATATGGATTTGGTCCCCAGCTTTCAATGCGCATTTATCAAGCATATAAGGAAGAAACGCTAGAAATTATCCAAAAAAACCCTTATCAGCTCGTTGAAGATATTGAAGGAATCGGTTTTGGTCGTGCAGATGAACTTGGGTATCAACTAGGAATATCTGGGAACCATCCAGACCGAATTAAGGCAGCTTGTTTATATGTCCTTGATAGTGATTGTATGCAAAATGGTCATGTTTTTGTTTGGGCGAAGGACCTGTTGGAAAAAGTTCAACATATACTTGAGGAAAATAAACGTGATCAGATTGAATTTACCGATATTTCTCAAGAGATTATCAAGCTGGAAGAAGAAGGTAAGTTAATTGTTGAAGATAAGCAAATTTATTTACCTTCCCTTTTTTATGCAGAAAAAGGTCTTGTCTCAAGTATTGAGCGAATCTTAAAGCAAACGGAATTTGAAGCGCAGTTTCCAGAATCCGAATTTCTTTTGGCATTGGGAGATTTGGAAGAGAGACTGAATGTTCAATATGCCACGTCCCAAAAGGATGCCATTCAAACTGCGCTCATGTCTCCTATGCTGATTTTAACAGGTGGACCTGGTACAGGGAAAACAACGGTGATTAAAGGAATTGTCGAATTGTACGCTGAATTGCACGGATGTTCCTTAGAACCGAAAGATTATCATAAAAAGGATGAGGCATTTCCGATTTTGTTATGTGCTCCAACCGGTAGAGCTGCGAAACGAATGAGCGAATCGACAGGACTTCCGGCGGTAACGATTCACCGTTTACTTGGATTTAATAGGACAGAAGGTTTTGACCGTGATGATTCAAGTCCATTAGAAGGAAAAATCATGATTGTTGATGAATCATCCATGGTGGATATTTGGTTGGCCAATCAGTTGTTTAAGGCACTACCAGAAAATATTCAAGTGATCTTGGTAGGTGATGAAGATCAGTTGCCTTCAGTTGGTCCAGGTCAGGTTTTGAAGGATTTATTAAGGTCAGAAAGAATCCCAACCGTCAGCCTAACGGATATTTACCGGCAAGCTGAAGGTTCATCGATTATCAAGCTTGCTCATGAGATAAAGAGAGGATTATTGCCTGAAGATATTTCTATACAGCAGGCTGACCGCTCGTTCATTAAATGTAATTCTGTTCAGCTCGCCCAAGTCGTTGAAAAGGTTGCCCTAAATGCTAAGAAAAAAGGCTATTCAAAAAGAGACATCCAAGTATTAGCACCTATGTATAAGGGCCCAGCAGGCATAGACCGGCTAAATGTGCTGCTGCAGGAAATATTTAATCCAAATCCAGATGGAACGAGAAAAGAAATGTCCTTTGGGGAAGTAAAATATCGGATTGGTGACAAAGTTCTTCAGCTTGTCAATCAACCGGAAAGCAATGTTTTCAATGGCGATATTGGTGAAATTGTTTCTATTTTTTATGCGAAGGAAAATACAGAGAAGCAAGATATGGTCATCATTTCATTTGAAGGTATTGAGGTAACTTACACACGCCAAGACTTAAACCAAATTACCCATGCCTATTGTTGTTCCGTACATAAGTCCCAAGGAAGTGAATTTCCAATTGTCATCCTGCCCGTATCCCGCAGCTATTACCGGATGTTGAGAAGAAATTTAATCTATACGGCGATTACGAGAAGTAAACAATTTCTCATTTTATGCGGTGAGGAAGAGGCATTGCGTATAGGCGTTGAAAGAGCCGATGAAGAAAAAAGACAAACAACTTTATGTGATAAGCTTCAAAATGCGATCCCAGCTGCCCGCTCAATTGTTGGAAGTGAAGAAAATTCTATTCAAGCCCTATCCTATGAGGAAGAACTCATGCAAACAAATCCTTTAATCGGAATGGAAAACGTTACCCCTTATGATTTTATGACCAATAGCTGAAACTAAAAATGTTCTAAAAAGGTGGGATGACTTTTGCGAACATTTTCTTTATTAAAAGGGCAGCCAGTTTTTGATCAACAAAATGGCTCAAAGCTTGGAGAAGTATCTGATTTATGCATGACCAATAGCGGTATGGTAAAGGGGTTATTAGTTAAAAAAGGTGCTCTTTTTAAACAAGTTTGTTTTCTTCCAATTAACAATGTTGCCTCTTTTGGCTGGGATGGGGTAATGATAAATGGGGTAAATCAAATGGAAAAGCTTATAGGAGAACCAGAATATACATTTGCCCATCAACATTCCCTTAACGGAAAATTATTACTATCAAAAAATGGGGACACACTTGGATTATTGCAGGATGTATATTTTCAAGAGGAATTGGGCACAATCGTAGGGTACGAAGTTACGGATGGCTTCTTTGCAGACCTCTCGGAAGGAAAGCAAATCATTCAAATCAAAACCCCTCCGACAATTGGGAAGGATGCCATCATCGTAGACGTGAATAATACGTGAGGTGTCCATCATGTTTAAGTGCCCAAATTGCGCCAGCAAAGATATTGGAAAAATAGGAATAAATCAATATTATTGCTGGAACTGTTTTATCGAATTATCTGTATCAAAAGGGCTTATTAATACCCATCAAGTTGAAGAAGATGGCAGTTTAAGTTCGTTGGATGATTTGTTTGAAGAAAGTGAGCGCCGTTATACCCTCTAATATGAGAAAGAGGTGGAACGAATGAATAAGATGATGACCTCGGTACTAGCCTTCGGAGCAGGAATGGCAGCATATAATCTTGTTCAAAGAAATAATTTACTGTCAGATCGCCAAATGAAACAGATGCAAAAGAAAATTAAACGAACCCTTTTATAATGCATAATCCCCCTTTCGAAAATAAGGGGGATTTTCTTATTTTTGGAATAATTCCAAGCATTTCCTCTAAAAATACTATACATAGGGAGGAAATGTTGTGGATATTCGAATTAAATGGTTTTATCGGATTGGATTTCTGCTCCTTTTATTAATCACCATTTATGTCCTTTTAAAAATCCGCTTTATTTGGATCCCAATCTTAAAGGCAATTATCGTGATTCTGCTGCCTTTTATTATTGCGGGCTTTATTACTTATTTACTTCATCCTATTGTAGAGAAGCTCTATGAAAAAGGAGTAAAAAGAGGTTTAGC
>DATFAH010000405.1:0-3970 GCA_035254805.1 Caryophanales bacterium
AAGAAGTTGAGAAAGTTTCTACTTTTTCTACCAACAGTGATGATTCAAAGCATGAAGCCAGTTATTCGATCATTGGCGTTCCACTACAATTGCCAGACGGTTCAACAGGTGCTGTATTTATTTATCAGTCATTAGAGGAGATAGAAAAGACCACTCAATCAACTACAAAGTTTATTCTGCTTGTAGCAGGGGTTGCCATCATCTTAACAACGATTTTTGCTTTCTTTTTATCAACGAGAATAACTGCTCCGTTAAGAAAGATGAGGGAAGCTGCGTTTGAAGTGGCAAGAGGTAAATTTGATACAAAAGTACCAATCCTATCCCATGACGAAATTGGTGAATTGGCAACAGCCTTCAATCAGATGGGAAGACAGTTGAAATTTAATATGAATGCCCTAAGCCAAGAGAAGGAGCAACTTGCAAGTATTTTGAGCAGTATGGCTGATGGAGTGATCACATTTAATCGTGATGGTACCATCCTCGTCACCAATCCTCCTGCAGATCGGTTTCTCCAATATTGGTATTATGAAAAAGGAGATTACAGTATTAATACGGAGGCTATTCCATCTAAAGTAATGGAGTTATTTCAGCTTGCTGTTGATACTGAGAAAGATCAAATCGGTGAAATTTCCCTTCAAGGTAGACATTGGGCCATTCTTGTAAGTCCTCTTTATAGTAACCAATTTATTCGTGGTGCAGTTGCTGTAATAAGGGATATGACAGAAGAGCGAAAATTGGACAAGCTCAGACAAGATTTTATCGCCAATGTTTCCCATGAACTTAGAACCCCTATTTCCATGTTACAAGGATACAGTGAGGCAATTGTTGATGATATTGCTGAAACACAGGAAGACAAAAGAGAAATGGCCCGGGTTATTTATGATGAATCATTAAGAATGGGCAGACTTGTTAACGAATTATTAGATTTGGCAAGGATGGAAGCAACCCAAGTCGAATTAACGATTGAAGATGTTAATCTTTCTTCTTTTATTTTAAGGATTATCCGTAAATTTCAAGGACTTGCGAAAGAAAAAGACATTCAATTAAGTTCTGAAACCATCTATGAAGGGTTGCAGTTTTCATTTGATCCTGATCGGATTGAACAAGTACTGACAAATTTAATCGATAATGCCATTAGGCATACTCCTAAAGGCGGTACTGTCAATATGGCTATCATCAATGAAGAAAAGGGCATAATAATGGAAGTGACAGATTCTGGGTCAGGTATTCCGGAAGATGATCTGCCTTTTGTGTTTGAACGATTTTATAAGGCTGATAAGGCCAGAACACGGGGAAGAGCTGGAACAGGACTCGGACTTGCGATTGCAAAAAACATTGTTGAGGCACATCATGGACATATTTCGGTCCAAAGTAAATTCAATCATGGAACGACATTTTCTTTCTTTTTACCTCGAAAATAGAAGGAATTTGACGTTTGATCTTGATTCATGAGAAACATCAATAAGAAAAATTCATCATAAAAGCTCATCCAACGGATGGCTTTTTTTTTCGCTTAAAGAAATAACTTCCTTTTTGTTGGAAAACCAACTATATTTAAAGATGAAACTTTTTTACTTTTTTTGTCGACTAATAATATGAACGGGGAGGGAAATGGATGGACTCCGTTTTTGAGAAGCTTTATCAAAAATATCATCAGGATGTTTTTCAATTTTTAAGAATTGAGTTTACAACAAATGGAGCAAAAGGGATTACATTTGGAAATCTTGGGGAAAGAACAGTATTAGACGTTCCGAATGAACAAAAGTGAGCTTATTTTCTATATATTCCCAATGAAAAGGAATTACCATTTTTAGTTCCTTCACTGGATACTTATAAAGATATTAAAGATGCTTTAAATGCCATGGAGATCGACCAACCAGACCGCGGACTTATAGCTCCTCTTTCAACAATATTGCCTTTAAAGTTTCATCAAGTAAAAAATAGAACCTTAATTTTATCTGTTCAACAAAACACAAAAGTTGAGGACTTAGCGAGTACAGTTTACTCTTACGAGGCCATTTTATTAACCGCAAAAGAATTTGGCTTAGATCATGTCATCCTTGAAAATCCCAAATTAAAAAATTTGGGGCCGTATGATTTAACAAAAATAAATAATGTACCTATCGCTCCTAATCTGCGCACGATAAAGGACCAGCCTTAATTTAAAGGCTGGTCCCTTTTTGATTGCTCAAACACACAAAAATCTTATGAATAAAAATTTAAAAAAACCATATTATAACAAGTATGCTTTATTACTCATTCCCCATATAAATGGAATAATCAAATACATAAACACATATGGTGAAAAAAGAGGACAAGATTTAAGGAGGACCAAAATGGGAGACTACATACGGAGATTGTTAATCGCTGGACTTATTGGACTTTGTATTAGTTTGTTGTTTCTTGGCGGTAAACATCCCCAGGCAACTATGATTGATGGAAAAGAGAAGAATTCTAATTGGATATGGCCGACTGAAGGAGTTATTACCGATACGTATGGCTCAAGAAACGGAAAGCATAAAGGTATTGATATTGCTGCTGAAAATGGCACGCCGATTTTTGCAGTTGATAACGGAGTTGTCGAGAAATCGTATTATTCCAGTACATATGGAAATGTAATCTTTTTAAAACACCCTAATCAGTATGTTTCAGTATATGCCCATTTGAATAATCGTTTAGCCTTTGAAGGTCAAACAGTACAGCAGGGAGATATGATTGGAAAGATGGGCAAAACTGGGCAAGCAACTGGTGTCCATCTGCACTTTGAAATTCACAAAATGGAATGGACCTATGACAAAAAATTTGCCTTAGATCCTGAAGGTTTATTAGGAAGAGTTATGGTCGGTGAGGTTGTTCAGGCTAGTCTGACTGCTAATGAAAAAAAGGTTCTAGAAGCGAGTACTAGAATGCAAGCAGAAAGTGAAAGTAGTGAAGCACAATATGAATCATACTTCGTTCAAGAAGGAGACACACTCTTATCGATTGCCGAAAAAAATAATATGACAGTGGAGTTGCTACAAAATTTAAATGGAATGAAGGATATAAATATATATATAGGACAAAAACTCATTATTTCAAAAACGGTGAATAAAAAATATGTTGTAAAGGAAGGCGACACGCTTTCGTCGATATCAAAGGCAAATTATTTAACAGTTGAACAGATTAAACAATTAAATAATCTTACATCTGATTTAATTAAGCCAAACCAATTTTTAACAATTCCCAAATAAGCACGGATAACATTAATTGTGCTTTTATAATTGCGAGAATCCTTTTCTGCTAATTTTGTATTTCTCTTCACAAGTGGGAAATTTTTCAGTATAATGGACTTAAAATAAATATTGATCTATCTTTGGGGCAGGGTGAAATTCCCGATCGGCGGTATAGAGTGACAACTCTTAAGCCCGCGAGCCTTTTTAGGCAGGATTTGGTGTGATTCCAAAGCCGACAGTATAGTCTGGATGGGAGAAGATGGAGGTTTAAGCTGACGTTCAATAATTTAAATAATTCTGAACGTTCATTAAGTGTGCCTTTGAAAAACTCCCTCAAGATTCGAACTTGAGGGTTTTATATTTTTCTTAGGTGTTCCAATGCCTGAACCTCTCTTTTTGAAGAAGATCAAAAAGGAGAGAGGAAAATGAAAAATTTAAGTGTAAAAAAAGTTGTAGGAGTTGGAATGTTAAGCAGTATAGCGTATATTTTAATGCTATTGAATTTCCCTATTCCACCATTTCCAAATTTTCTTTTAATAGATTTCAGTGATATTCCCGCACTACTTGCTGTCTTAATTTTTGGTCCTGTTGCAGGGATTCTAGTTGAGTTTTTCAAAAATGTGCTAAACTTTTTTCTTACTGGGAGCGCTACAGGTGTTCCAGTAGGGCATATCGCAAACTTTATTGCGGGAATTCTGTTTATTTTACCAGTATATTATGTTTTTAATAAGCTAAAGTCTCGTAAAGGCATGACTGTT
>DATFAH010000406.1:0-3452 GCA_035254805.1 Caryophanales bacterium
TGATTTATTCACTTTTCAAGATCGACATAAAAGTGCACAGGTGAAAAAAGGGGACCTTTCTTGCTATAGCGGAAATGTGTTTTTAGGTGTGGATGCGGGATCTACCACAACCAAAATGGTCTTAATCGGTGAGAATGATGAAGTTTTATATAGTTACTACGAAAAAAACAAAGGAAACCCTGTTGAAACGGCCAGAGAGGGTTTGGTTAATATTTACAAGTTCATGCCTAAAGAAGTGAAAATTGCTCGTTCGACTGTAACTGGATATGGAGAAAAGTTGATACAAGCGGCATTTCTAATTGATGATGGTGAAATCGAAACAGTTGCTCATTATCAAGCAGCAAAAAAGTTTCAGCCAGATGTTGATTTTATATTGGACATTGGCGGACAAGATATGAAATGCATCAAGATTAAAGAAGGAGTCATTGATGGAATCATTTTAAATGAGGCATGCTCAGCAGGCTGCGGCTCCTTTTTAGAAAATTTCGCACAAAATTTAGGGATGTGCATTCAGGATTTTTCCATGCTTGCTTTAACTGCCGAATCTCCAGTTGAGCTTGGATCACGCTGTACCGTTTTTATGAATTCAAAAGTGAAGCAGGTTCAAAAAGAGGGAGCAAGTATTGCTGATATTTCTGCTGGGTTATCATATTCTGTGATCATGAATGCACTCTATAAGGTTATTAAAATGAAATCGATGGATGAAATGGGAGAGCGAATTGTCGTTCAAGGCGGGACGTTTTTAAATGATGCTGTCTTACGAGCATTTGAAAAATTAACCGGTAAAGATGTAATCCGTCCAGATTTGGCAGGACTAATGGGAGCCTATGGCAGTGCGCTTATCGCAAAAAAACGCTGGATGAATGAAACAAACTCAACCATATTAGGTAGTGAAATGCTTGATAAATTTCAAGTAACATCCACACACCGACGTTGTGGCATTTGTGAAAATCATTGCCCAATTACCATTAACCGATTTGCTGACAAACGGACTTTTATTACGGGGAATCGTTGTGAGCGTGGAGAAGGGAAGCAAAAACAAAAAAGTGCACTTCCTAATTTAGTGGAAGAAAAATTAGACAGATTATTTTCTCGAGTATGTGTTACAGGTGTTAGAGGTAAAATCGGAATCCCACGTGTATTAAATTTATTTGAAAACTATCCGTTCTGGCATCGCTTTTTTACTGAGTTAGGCTTTGAAGTCGTTTTATCAGATCCATCCAGCAAGGAAATTTTTGAAAATGGAATTGAGACCATTCCTTCAGAATCCGTTTGCTACCCAGCAAAGCTTTCACATGGACACATCATGAATTTACTGGAAAAAGGCCTTAAAACAATTTTCTATCCAGCTGTCATTTTTGAAAAATATGAGAATCAATCACTTCAAAATCATTTTAACTGCCCGATTGTTGCTTCTTATCCAGAGGTCATCCGCGCAAATATGGCCAAGATTTTAGAAGAAAAAGAAATACGGTTTCTATATCCATTTTTATCGTTTGACAATGATCCGTCACTTATAAAAGAATTATCGCTTTGTTTTGAGGGCATTTCTAAGCTTGAAATTAAGCAAGCAATTAAAAAAGCAAGGCAAGAGGAAGCGGATCTCAGAAGGTGGATTCAGCAACGGGGTGAAGAGGTGCTTGCCCAATTACAACGAGAGAATATCAAGGGAATTATTGTTGCCGGGCACCCGTACCATATTGATCCAGCAATTAATCATGGTTTAACGGAGGAAATCAATAAGCTTGGTATGGCCGTTTTGACTGAGGATTCCATCTGCCATTTAGCGAAAGACTCACAATCACTCAACGTAGTAAATCAATGGACGTACCATTCCCGATTATATCGTGCTGCTGAGGTAGTAAAAATGTATCCCCAGCTGGAAATGCTTCAAGTGACATCATTTGGCTGTGGTCTTGATGCGATTACAACAGATGCAGTGGAAGCTATTTTAGAAGGAGAGCATCAGTTATATACATGGATCAAAATGGATGAAATTAGCAATCTTGGCGCAGCGAGAATTCGAATTCGCTCACTGAAGGCGGCGATTGAGGAAAGGGATAAACAGGTTGGTATTAGAACAAGAGATATTTCAATCAATGTGGATGAACCGATTTTTACGAAAGAAGCTAAAGAAATTTATACGATTCTTGCACCGCAAATGGTGCCGACCCATTTTACATTGTTTGAGAAAGTTTTCCAAAATCATGGGTATCGCTTAAAGGTTTTAACAGAGGTAAATGAACAAGAAATAGAAGAAGGATTAAGATTTGTGAACAATGATGCTTGTTATCCAGCAGTTGTTTCCATAGGGCAACTACTCGCAGCTTTAAAAAAGGGTGACTATGATATCAATCGAACAGCTGTAATCATGTCTCAGACAGGCGGGGGGTGTCGGGCAACAAATTATTTTGCCTTATTGAAGAATGCGATGAAAAATGCGGGAATGTCGCAAGTGCCGGTCCTGTCATTGAACTCAGGCGCATTAACAGGGGATACACAGCCAGGATTCAAAATATCTTTATCTTTGGCAAAAATGTTAGTCATTGCCGCTTGTCTTGGTGATTTATTAATGAGACTACAACTAGCAGTAAGGCCTTATGAGTTTGTGAAAGGTCAATCCCAAGTTCTATATGATTTGTGGTTAGAACGTTGCCACGTTTTGCTGTGTGATTTTTCCATGAAGAAGTATAAAAAGCTAATTCAAGACATGATTGATGATTTTTCAAGGATTGAAATCTCAAGCTCGAAAAAACCTCGAGTTGGAGTTGTTGGAGAAATTCTTGTGAAATTCCACCCTTATGCCAATAATCAGCTTGTAGAGCTCATCGAGCAAGAGGGGGGAGAAGCAGTCGTTCCGGATTTTCTTGATTTCTTTTTATACTGCCTCTTTGACCGGGGCTTTAATGCTGCTCATTTCGGAAAATCGAAAATGAATGCGTTGATCGGGAAGGTTACTACAAAATTTATTGAATTTTACCGGACGCCAATACGTGAGGCATTAGCAGATAGCAAGCGATTTGGTACTCCAATTGAATTCAATCGACTTGCTGAAAAAGCTTCCCAATTTTTAAGCTTAGGCAATCAAATGGGAGAGGGCTGGCTCCTCCCAGGGGAAATAGCCGAATTAATGGAGTCAGGGGTTGAAAATGTTATTTGTGTTCAGCCGTTTGGCTGTCTACCAAACCATATTGTTGGCAGAGGTATGTTTAATTCGATAAAAAAAGTGTATCCAAACGCCAACTTGATTTCGATCGACTATGATTCTAGCATCAGTAAGGTAAATCAAGTGAACCGCATTAAGCTTATGATAAATATTGCCAAAAATAAAATTCCTATTTAATAGAATAATAGAAACCTGGATTGTGCTTTATTTACACGATCCAGGTTATTTTTATGGAATAATGAATAGCTAATCTGCTAAACCTAACCTAAGTGGAAGGTGGTTTAGC
>DATFAH010000407.1:0-5667 GCA_035254805.1 Caryophanales bacterium
TAGTAGGAATGATAATACATCAGAGGTCTGATGTCTTAGGAGAAGGTTGGAGGAACAGGCATGTCAATTAAGTCAGATAATCGACATTTATACTTACAGGTGATCGATCGCTTGAAGCAAGATATTGAGGATGGGATTTATAAAGAAAAAGATAAATTACCCTCTGAATTTGATCTTGCAAAGCTACTAGGGGTAAGCAGGGCAACCCTTCGAGAAGCATTAAGAATTCTCGAGGAAGAAACCGTAATCATTCGGCGCCATGGTGTCGGAACATTCGTAAATTCTAAGCCGCTATTTACTTCAGGAATCGAACAACTGAACAGTGTCACGAATATGATTACTCTGGCTGGGATGACTCCAGGTACCATTTTCTTAAGTTCATCTGCCCAAGGGCCAACCGAAGAAGATATTCGACGTTTCGCTAGTTCACCAGAAGAGGATATCGTTGTGATTCAAAGGGTAAGAACTGCAAATGGGGAGCCGGTTGTTTATTGCATTGACAAGGTACCCGAACATATATTACCGGAAACGTTTTCACATGATGAAGAATCACTCTTTAACATTTTGGAAGAGGTTACAAACCGGAAAATTACATATGCAGTTGCTCAAATTGAACCAATTGGATATCATGAGAAAATTTCTCCAATTCTTGAGTGCGAGCCTAAAACTGCTTTACTTGCATTAAAGCAAATGCATTTCAATGAAATGGATGAACCTATTCTTTATTCGGTAAACTATTTTAAGGCGGATAAGTTTAGCTTTCGTGTATTGCGAAAGCGAATTCAAACGGCTGGGCAATGAATTAGCTCGTTTCTACTAAATCAAAAAAAAATTAGGGGGTACAAACCTTGAAAAAGCGTAAACTTGGATTAGCTCTATCACTTGTACTTGCTGCTGGGACACTTTTAGGTGCTTGCGGAAAAGCAAATGATACCACCAAAGAAGAAGGTGGAAAGAAAGAAAAAGCATTCAAAGTTGCGATGGTTACAGATGTTGGCGGTGTTGATGACAAATCATTTAACCAATCTGCATGGCAAGGCCTTCAAGAATATGGTAAAGATAACAACTTAACAAAAGGTAAAGATGGCTACACTTATTTACAATCAACTTCAGATGCTGATTATTCTACAAACTTAAATACTCTTGCACGCCAAGGCTATGACTTAGTTTTCGGAATTGGCTTCTTAATGCATAATGCAGTAGATGAAATTGCAAAACAACAAGCAGACAAGAAATTTGCGATTATTGACGACGAAGTAAAACAGCCAAATGTTGCGAGTGTAATGTTTAAAGAGCAAGAAGCTGCATTCCTTGCTGGTGTAGCAGCAGCTCTTCAAACAAAAACAAATAAAATTGGCTTCATCGGTGGAATGAAGATCCCTGTAATTGAACGTTTTGAAGCTGGATTCTTAGCTGGTGTTCAAGCTGCTAAACCAGAAGCAAAAGTTGATGTGCAATATTCAGGAGCATTTGATAAAGCAGAACTTGGTCAAACAATCGCTTCTAAAATGTATTCTTCTGGCGATGATATCGTATTCCATGCTGCTGGTGCAACTGGAAACGGACTTTTCAAAGAAGCTGTTGACCTAAAGAAAAAGGATCCTGCACGTGAAATTTGGGCAATTGGTGTTGACCAAGACCAAAGCTTCATGGGTCCTGATGTTGTTTTAACATCTGCAATGAAACGTGTAGACCTTGCTGTTAAAGATATTTCTACAAAATCAAAAGATGGCGATTTCCCTGGCGGAAAAACATCAGTTTACGGTTTACATGAAGATGGTGTAGGCTTAGCCCTTGTAAACAGCAAAGCTTCAAACAAAGATGCTATTGATAGTGCTGTTAAAGAATGGACAGAAAAAATTAAATCTGGTTCTGTAAAAGTTCCAGCAACACTTGCTGAATTAAAAGATTTTAAAGCTGAATAATATTATGATGAAATAAGCGGGTTTTGTTAGCCGGCCCGCTTATTTCTTTTTTAAAACCTTAATTGAAGTGCAGAAACTTTATTCTGCCTTTCACTTAGGGTTTACAGAGGGAAGAATTCCCTGTTTTTTTTAAAAAATTAAAGGTCTGACCTCTTACTACTATTGGAAAAATTTTCAAAAGGAAGTGAAAATGAATGGAATATGTGATAGAAATGCTTAATATCCGAAAGGAATTTGGGAACTTTGTAGCAAATGATAATATTACTCTTCAATTGAAAAAGGGTGAGATTCACGCTTTGCTTGGTGAAAACGGTGCCGGAAAAACAACCTTGATGAACGTTTTATTTGGCTTGTACCAACCAGAACAAGGTGAAATTCGGGTAAAAGGGAAATCTGTAAAAATCTCAAATCCGAATATCGCGAACGATCTAGGAATTGGAATGGTACATCAACATTTCATGCTCGTCGATAAGTTTACTGTGACAGAGAATATTATTCTCGGTAAAGAAATTACCACTGCAGGAAGAATCAACTTGAAAAAGGCTGAAAAGGAAGTTCGTGATATTTCGGAAAGATATGGACTATCCGTTGACCCACAGGCAAAAATTTCTGATATTAGTGTTGGAATGCAGCAACGGGTAGAAATTCTAAAAACATTATACCGTGGTGCTGAAATCTTAATCTTCGATGAACCAACTGCAGTCCTCACGCCGCAAGAAATAAAAGAACTAATCAATATTATGAAAACCTTAATTAAAGAAGGAAAATCCATCATCTTGATTACACATAAATTAAGAGAAATTATGGAGGTCGCCGATCGTTGTACGGTTATTCGAAAAGGTAAAGGAATTGGAACCGTAAATGTTAACGAGACAAATCCCAATGAGCTTGCAAACCTTATGGTTGGACGAGAGGTAGTCTTTAAAACAGAGAAAAGAGAGGCTCATCCAAAACAGGATGTTCTTGAGATAGAAGAATTAGTGGTTAAAGACTCTCGTGGTATCACGGTGGTCAATCATTTAGATTTGTCTGTACGTGCAGGTGAGATTGTCGGGATTGCCGGAGTTGATGGAAATGGGCAGACTGAATTAATTGAAGCCATCACAGGTTTACGTAAGTCAGAAAGTGGAAGCATTAAAGTAAATAACAAAGAACTTTTTGGTTTTACACCGCGAAAAATCACAGAATCAGGTGTAGGTCACATTCCTCAAGATCGACATAAGCATGGTCTAGTATTGAATTATCCGATTGCAGAAAATATGGTTTTGCAAACCTATTATAAAAATCCTTTCTCCAAAAATGGGGTTCTTAATTTTAAAGAGATTTATTCAAAAGCAAAAAAATTAATTTCCGAATTTGATGTTCGTACACCAAGTGAATATGCGTTAGCGCGTGCGCTATCTGGAGGAAATCAACAAAAAGCAATCATTGGTCGTGAAGTAGACCGAAATCCAGACTTGCTGATTGCTGCACAACCTACACGTGGCTTGGATGTAGGTGCGATTGAGTTTATTCACAAACGGTTAATAGAGCAACGAGATAATGGTAAAGCAGTCTTACTTGTATCATTTGAGCTAGATGAGATTATGAATGTCAGTGATCGGATTGCTGTTATTTATGAGGGTAAAATCGTTGCTGTTGTAGATCCGAAAGAAACAACAGAGCAAGAATTAGGCCTCTTAATGGCTGGCTCGAATCGGAAGGAAGCGGGTGAAGTAACACATGTCTAAACGCTTACGCGATATTTTAACGCCTATCATTGCTGTTTTATTAGGAATTGTTGTTGGAACCATCATCATGTTAGTAAGTGGTTATGATCCAGTAGCAGCCTATACAGCATTATGGAATGGCGCTTTTGGGGATGTTTATTATTTTGGAGAGGTTGTTAGGCAGGTAACTCCATATATTTTAGCTGGCCTAGCTGTTGCATTTGCCTTTCGTGTTGGTTTATTCAATATTGGGGTTGAAGGACAATTTATCGTCGGCTGGCTTGCTGCTGTATGGGTTGGGGTAGCGTTTGATCTGCCAAAAGCAATCCATTTACCACTAGCTATTTTAGCTGCCATGCTTGCTGGTGGATTATGGGCATTTGTACCAGGATTATTAAAAGCACGTTTCCGTGTTCATGAAGTTATTGTCACGATCATGATGAACTATATTGCCCTGCACACAGTCAATTACTTTATCAACAATAAATTAAATACTGGTTCTTCAAAAACGGATATCGTCCATGAATCTGCTTCATTACGGTCAGAGTGGATGCAAAACTTTACAACACATTCCACGATGCATTGGGGAATTATTATTGCTATTATAGCCTGCTTTATTATGTGGTTCTTATTAGAGAAAACAACAAGAGGCTTCGAATTGCGAGCTGTTGGTTTTAACCAAGATGCAGCCCATTATGCTGGTATGAGCGTAAATAAAAATATTATTCTTTCAATGGTCATCTCTGGATTTTTCGCTGGCATAGCAGGAGCTATGGAAGGATTGGGAACATTTGGTTATATGGCTGTTCAAGGTGGATTTTCTGGAGTTGGTTTTACCGGGATCGCCGTTGCCTTACTAGGTGGAAATACAGCAATGGGAGTATTCTTCGCTGCTGTTTTATTCGGTTCTTTAAAAATTGGAGCATTATCCATGCCGCTCGAAGCTGGTGTTCCAAAGGAACTAGTGGACATTATAATCGCTTTAATCGTATTCTTTGTAGCCTCCAGCTACATTATAAGAATAGTCCTTGATCGATTTGGTAAAAAGGAGGTGAAGTAAGTGGATTTCATGCAAATTTTAATGATCATTATTCCATCTACATTGTTATGGGCATCCCCACTTATTTTTACTGCATTGGGCGGTGTTTTCTCAGAACGTTCAGGTGTTGTCAATATTGGACTTGAAGGTTTAATGGTTATTGGGGCCTTTTCCGCCATTGTTTTTAACATAACATTTTCTAGCACATTTGGCAGTGCGACACCGTGGATTTCTTTATTGGTTGCGATGGTTGCAGGAGCAATTTTCTCGATTCTTCATGCTGTGGCATCGATTACATTCCGCGCAGACCATACCGTTTCCGGTGTGGCCATTAACTTACTAGCAGCAGGATTAACATTGTTCCTTGTTAAGTTAATCTATAATAAAGGTGAAACAGATATCATTAAGTATAGTTTTAGCAAGATAGATGTACCAATTTTAAAAGATATCCCTGTAATTGGAAAAATCTTTTTCCAAAATACGTATTGGACTTCATTTGTGGCGATTTTAGTTGCCATTTTAGCCTGGTATATTATTTATAAAACGCCATTTGGCTTACGCCTTCGTTCAGTTGGGGAGCATCCAATGGCAGCTGATACAATGGGTATCAATGTGACGAAAATGCGCTATCTTGGTGTTATCATATCTGGAGCACTTGGTGGTATTGGCGGCGGAGTTTATGCAGAATCCATTTCCTCAAACTTCAGTCATTCAACAATTAGCGGTCAAGGTTTTATGGCACTTGCAGCAATGATTTTCGGTAAATGGCATCCATTAGGTGCGATGGGAGCAGCTATGTTCTTTGGTTTTGCTCAAAGCATTAGTATTATCGGATCAAGCTTGCCATTCTTAAAAAACATCCCAGATGTCTATTTATTAATAGCTCCTTATGTATTAACAATCCTTGCACTAGCTGGTTTCATCGGACGTGCAGAAGCTCCAAAAGCAGATGGTATTCATTACATTAAAGGAAGTAGATAATTTTATTCGCGAA
>DATFAH010000408.1:0-2529 GCA_035254805.1 Caryophanales bacterium
ACTGCTCAAAAAGTCAAGGCTACTGTCAGAATACCGCTTTGATTCTGACAGGACTGCTCAAAAAGTCAAGACAACTGTCAGAAAACTGCTCTGATTCTGACAAGACTGAACAAAAATTCATGATATCTGTCAGTATACCGCACTGTTTTTGACAATATCGCTGAAAAAATTAAGACAACTGTCAGAAAACTGCTCTGATTCTGACAAGACTGAACAAAAAATCATGATATCTGTCAGTATACCGCACTGTTTTTGACAGTATCGCTGAAAAAATCAAGGCAACTATCAGAATACCGCTCTGATTCTGACAGGATTACCGAAAAGCCCAAGTCATCTGTCAAAATATAACCTTGATTCGAGTTCGAACAATTATGAAACATTAGGCCTTATTCGCGGCATCTGATTTAAAGATAGAATTGTACTGTAAACAACAAGCTTTACGAAAAGTGCCTAAGAACAATTATGATTATCGATTTTTCGTTTAAATTGCAAATACATAAAAAAGGAAAAAATACGGTTTGTGTGGAATGTTTTATTATTCAACTAATATGTAGTTCTTCCCATCCCATGTATAGGAGGATTTAATTAAAAAATGTTAAAAAAACTAACAGATAGAATCTTTTATCTGCCACATGATCAGAAAACAGACCGCCCAGCCCTAGGACTTATAGTTGGAAAAAAATGTAGCTTAATCGTTGATGGTGGAAACTCTCCGGCACATGCAACCGAGTTTTTGGAAAAAGTGAAGCAATTAAATGTTTCACCTTTACGATATCTCGCTATTACCCATTGGCACTGGGACCATACTTTTGGAATTTCTGCGATGAATGTACTGACGATTAGCCATTGTGAAACGAAAAAACAGTTAGATTATATGCGTACACTTAAATGGGATGATGATTCGCTAGATTCTCGTGTTAAAAGTGGTGAAGAAATAGAGTTTTGCAGAGATATGATCAAACTTGAAATGCCTTCAAGAGAAGAATTAAGGATAAAATCACCAGAATTAATTTTTACCGAAAAAATAGAAATAGATTTAGGAAACATCACATGCTTAATTGAGCATGTCGGTGGAGAACATGCCAAAGATTCATCCATAATATATATTCCTGAAGAAAAGGTAATGTTTTTGGGAGATTGCATATGTCCTGATCTTTATAGTGGGGACTGGAGTTTTGATCGAATTGAACTAGCTAAACTTTTGGACAAAATCAACAAATATGATGTGAACTACTACGTTACCTCTCACAATGAACCTGAGACTTATGAAGAATTATGGGGATATTTAAATGAATTAAAAGCAATTGGTGATATGGTTGGCGACGAATTTTCATTGGAAAAGGCCAAAACCATTTTTAAAGAAAATAGAAACAGAGAACCAAATGAAGATGAAACAATTATGATAGGTTATTTTATTAGTGGAAATATCAAAAGGCAGGGCAAATAGGATGAAAACTTATCCATTAACAGCAAATGATTATAAATTAATTGATGAAGCAAAATCTAAAATCACCCAACTTTATAAAGACGATAAGCACCATGTAGGGGCAGCATTGCTAACTCATTCAGGTAATATTGTTTCTGCTGTACATATTGAGGCATACGTTGGGCGAGTGACAGTTTGTGCAGAGGCTATTGCGATAGGAAGCGCCATTTCTAGCGGAGAAAGTGGGTTTAATACAATCGTTGCTGTTAGACATCCATATTCAGATGAAGAAAATAGGGAGTTGAAGGTTGTAAGTCCATGCGGCATGTGTAGGGAGCTAATTTTTGATTATTCCACAGAGTGCTTTGTCATCTTAGAAATGAATGGCAAACTGCTAAAAACGAAAATAGCTGAATTAATCCCTCTAAAATATAGCCGGCATTAATGTTCAAATGAGTATAGAAGGTTTAATTGAAATGAATGGATGATTGGACTTATACTAGCGGGTAAGAGACGAACAACCGTCCTCGACTTTCAGTGGCTTTTTTCATCTTAAACAAATGAATTACTCATATTGAAATAATTCATCGACTGTTGTTTCTAAATGATTTGCTAGCTCAAATGCTAGTGACAAGGTAGGGTCATATTTATTGTTTTCAATAGCATTTATAGTTTGCCTTGTAACGTGGCATAGTTGGGCGAGCTCATCTTGAGATAATTTCTTAATTTTTCTCAGTTGTCTAATTTGGTTTTTCATTTTACACTCCGTATTTCTTTTTATTAATCATCAAACTAACAAGAAAATAAAAAGAAATTGTTGTCAAGATAGCAAGTGGATTTAAGCCGAAATTGCCACCTTTAATAAAATCTACATACACCATTTTAGGGATAGAAATAATGACTAAATAAAAAATGGTAAAGTAAAATGTCTGTATAATTGATTTTTCTTTAATATGTTTCTGAAGTTCATCACCTTGTTTTGATAAGGAAATAAATAAATAAACAATCAACCAAAGTGAAAATAAAAATAATATGAAACTAATAAGTATGGGGATATTCATACATTTTACTCCTCTCCAAAATGTAAAAAGATTTTTACATTA
>DATFAH010000409.1:0-3961 GCA_035254805.1 Caryophanales bacterium
TGTTCAGACTTTACTTTATTTTTTTTTAAGTAAACATAAAATATGATGAAAAAAACAGCACTTGAAGCTCTTAATATTCCAGAAATTATCATGGCAATATCCATATTCATTTGTTCGAGCAAGAAAACTCCGAATTGTGGCGCGATAAACCCAATGATCGCAAGCAAAACATTATAATTTACGATATAAGAACTTCGATTTTCATCATTTGTGACCTCTAATAATTGATTAAACAAGATCAAAACTGTTCCTGAGATAAATAAACCCGAAGATGCATTTACGATCGTTAAGTATATTAAGTTGTTTGAAAGAATCGTTAAGATCGGAGTTGTTGCCATACCTAATGAGACAAAAACCAACATTCTTGCATTGCTGTATTTATCAGCCATTCTTCCCCACCATTTAAAACTGATGATTTGAGCAATTTGATTGGTTACTGCAAATATACTAATCCACATGCCATTTGCATGTGCATCTTTTATTTGGTAAATACTAAACAATGACCATGCCATTTGCCAAGCAAAATTAAAAAACAAACCACAAATGATAAAATAGACAAAAGGTTTATCTTTCAAAAACTTCCAATTACCTGTTTTTTGCTTTTTCTCCTGTGAAATTCTGTTCCCCTTTTTTATCTCAACATGCTTCATTAAGTAATAAATTTCAATTAATCCAGATAAGAAGGCAATTAAAAAAAGAATTCTATAAGGAAGGGGACTTGTTTTATCATATTGCTGCAAAAGAAGGCCGAAAAAAAAGGTTGAAACCATCCCTACGATAGTTAAAATCCTATTTCGATCACTAAAAAATCCACTTCTTCGATCCTCAGGAATTAAGTCTCCAATAAAAGATTGCCAGCTTAAATTAACAAAGGCACCTGGAAAATTCATAAATCCTACAAGGAGTACAAATACCCAACTCTGATATTGATCTGGAATATACATGACTAAAAACATGAAAAGTAAGAAAATCCTCGTAAAAAAGATTGAATAAGCTGTGAACTTTTTCTTTTCTTCTAATCTACTCATCATGATCGAACAGATGAACATTGCAAACATCCCAATAAATTGGGGCAATGAATTTATTAGGCTCACTTGATAGTTTGAAGCACCCAATACACTAATAGCAAATAATGAGAAATAATTATTTGTTACATTTAAAACAATTGTTCCTGCAATCCCGTTTTTTATACTATACTTTTCATTTAACTTATTTATTTTAATAGTTGAAGTCACATTTCATCTTCCTTCAGGGAGCGCCATTCAATTTGCCGATGGGGTAAAATAAAAATCTTACCCTTTCTTTTGCTATCATAAACCTGGAAACTACTACGTGCAATAAGATTTTTTCCTTATTTTTCGAATCTTTTTTTAGCCACGAATATTTCATTGATTAGTAACAAAAAATAAGGATAAAGGGGGAGAAAAAATGCCAAGGAAAAGACCTCAATTTACAAAAAGTTCATTTTTCATCGATGAACCTGGAAATTGGCATCTAAAACCAGGTGCTCCAGTGGAAATTCAAGAGGAGTTTGAAAATTATATAAGTTCATTGATGGACGATCACCAACCAGGAACCATTAATGGTGTTTCGATTGATTACCCATTTAATAAATAAAATATATGCCCTAAAATCGTCCTCAAGTATTTAAAGAGGAGAAATGTTTTTGGAAGTATCTTCTTTCTTTTTTTGTCTAATTATCACTCGAATACTTCTTGAAAAATTGTTGAGATCAAAGACACATCATCTTACTTAAAAAACAAAAGTGACACATGTTGAATTTCTCAACTTATTGTGTCATCTTTTAGTGTTTTGGATATTTTCCAACAATATGAATAGCCTTTATAATCCGCTTATTAATCCATTTCCGGTTTTCAACTGTATTTAGCTGTTCAAAAACTCTTTTTCTGCCTTCTTCTGACGTAACATAGTGACATGGTAATGAATTTAAACTAAGTGTTATAATATCATTTCGACATCTCTCACATTGGCAAAATGTTTGATAATCTGGACTCATCATCAAAACATTCACAAGTGTTGAAACAATTTCTTCCATTACATTTACATAATTGCTGATCATCTTAATCCTACTTTCAGTTAGTTAAATCTTATAGGTAATGTAGATAACATTAAGTCAAGTTTATCACATAAAAATCAAACGATACCTAGTAAAATGTACCTGTTTTTCCTACAAATGAATGAAAAACCTTTAACCAGTAAAAAATAAAATCATCTTTTGTAAGGAGTGAGAATAAAAATGAATGTTAATCGAGTAAGGCAAATACTATCATCTTCAGCAGATATCGAAGTTAAGTACAATGGGGCTTCAATTTGGATTGACCAACTGAATGAAGATGGTAAAACGGCTACTGTGCACTTAAGAGGCCCCCTTGAGGAACGAAGCATTGTTAATATTAATGAACTTATTGAAGAATAGTGATAAATGTTCTAAAGGTAGGAAAATTCTCCTACCTTAAATCATGTCTTCATTTTCTTTTTCAATATCCGCTGGTTCAGGCTGTTCTTTTTTAACGATTCCGGTAAATGACTTTCTGTTAAATTTCCCATGATCCATACCCGCTCCAGGTGCAATGTTTGACATTGGTAGTTGTTCTAACTCTTTACCTCTAGGCATTTTAAACCCTCCTTCTATAGTTAATTTGTTCATCAATTCTCTACATTATCAAACAAATTCCGATGATATTCTCCTAGTTTTTTGGCAGAATAATATTCCTATTTTAAACAAAAAAGTAAACCAGCCAAATAGGCTGGTTTTTACATTATGATTATAATAAGTATCTGAAATAAACATAAATAGATGAAATAATAATCGATATTATCATTAACGGGAATCCAACCTTTAAAAATCTTATAAAGGAAATATGGTGACCTTCTTTTGCAGCAAGCCCGGCAACAACTAAATTGGCACTAGCTCCAATTAATGTTCCATTTCCCCCTAAACAAGCACCAAGGGCTAGACTCCACCAGAGAGGATCTAAGTTTGTAATCCCTAAATTTCCCATTTCTTTTATTAACGGAATCATCGTTGCTACAAAAGGAATATTATCGACAAAGGCAGATATAATGGCACTCATCCATAAAACCAAGAAGGTGGTTGATTTTAATTCTCCTCCTGTTAATGAGATGGCTTTTTTAGCTAAAGCTTCGATTAATCCAGTTTCTACTAAACCGCCAACAATGACAAATAAGCCAATGAAAAAGAATAATGTTGTCCATTCCACTTTCTCAAATGCAGTAACCAAATATTTGTCACCAGTTAGAAGAAGTAGGATAAATGCACCGATCAGTGCTATTGTAGCAGTTTCAATATGGATAAATTGGTGAACGAAAAAGCCGCAAAGTGTCAAGGCAACAACGATTAAACATTTCCTTAATAAAATGTAATCTTTTAGTTCTTGGTGTGAATCTTTGCTGAGGAGCAGATTCTGCAGCTCTTTTGTAGTTTTTAATTGTCTCTTATATATAAAGGCTAGAATTAAAACTGTAACAATTAAGATCACAATATTCACTAAAGTTAAATTATTAATAAACGATAAAAATGTTAATTCTTTCACGGCACTACCGATCATTAAATTTGGCGGATCGCCAATCATAGTAGCTGTCCCACCAATATTTGACGCAAAAATTTCTGACAGTAAGTATGGGATTGGGGGAACTTTCAATTGATATGTAATACTTAGCGTAACTGGTACCACTAAAAGCACGGTAGTAACATTATCTAGAAAAGCAGACGCTACTGCAGTAAATACACTGAGAACGACCAATATCTTAATTGGATCTCCTTTAACTTTCTGGGCCGACCAGACCGCAATATATTCAAAAACACCAGTCTGAGCTGTAATTCCAACAATGATCATCATTCCAACTAATAAACCGATTGTATTAAAGTCAATATAATGAATGGCTTTTTCCTGTTCTAAAATTCCAAACCCAACCATTA
>DATFAH010000410.1:0-3081 GCA_035254805.1 Caryophanales bacterium
AAGGAATTTTGCGTTCCATTCAAACAACGATGGCCAACGGTGTTCAAGTAAAGGTTATCTTTATTCAAAACCGTAATAAAAAGAGTGAATGGCTTGCGATTCTCAGCACTGATTGTACGCTTTCTGAACAGGAAGTCGTACGAATTTATGGTATGCGCTGGGAAATTGAGGTCTTCTTTGTGCGCTTTGTTTCCTAACTAATCTGTCCCGAAAGGGACAATAAACTTAGGAGGACTTATGCAATATTAAGTCTAACTCTGTATCTGAATAGGCAAGGGAAGTTCTTGCTTAGAAATGAAGATTGACATTCCTACCCTAATACTCCGACATGCGTTATTGTTTTACCACAATAGGGTGTGAAGCTCGGTGAAGTCGGCGAAAAGTAGACCTGAGAAGTGGTTAGTGAAGTAGTCGGGGGGCTATAAAGTTACTATGTCTATAGAACACGTCGTGTTGGAAAGAATCCTTGGATGTACGGCTCGGAAGCTCGGGGAAATCGAAATGAAGATTCCCACTCATATTAATGAGCCAATCGCGGAACATGTAATGAAGAATGCATGGAAATCTGTTCTACTCCATTAAAGGAATAGAGTTCTTAGTCCTTTCAATCGTGGACAAAAGAATAGTTGGCGGGTCATAAAGGAAGGCTACGGTAACATATGTAAAGCTAAGATACAGGGAACAAAGGAACTTTGGAGGAATATGTAAAGAAGGGTAAAAATTCAATGCTTCTAAACGGTAGGAAATGACCGTTGAATCCAAAGGACGGCAGCCCGTAATAGTGATGAAGCAGGGTAATTCCTGTGGAGTGAAGGGGCATAGTCAAATATTTTTTTTTTTTAGACCAATTAATCTGCTGAGGAAGCCGTTGTGCAAACCTGACTAAAGCCAAATAAGGGCAAACTCCCAAAAAGGAGATGATGCCATTGGTTCAACAATTCAACTATCCAAAATCGGAATCAGAACTCCGAATCCTGCAAGATAATTTATACTTAGTAGCTAAAACAAAAATCCAACATGGTGAAATACCAAATTTCAAAGGGTTACTAGAAATCATATCCTCTGAAGCGGTCATTTTAACTGCAATCCATAAAATAAAAGCTAATAAAGGGAGTCAAACTCCCGGTGTTGATGATGAAACCATGAGGGACAACATTCTTGAGCAGGATTACCTAAAAGTTATCGAGCGAGTACAAAAGACTCTTCAACAATATAAACCAAGCTTCATTCGAAGGGTTTATATACCCAAACCAGGAAAACAAGAGAAACGACCATTGGGGATTCCTACCATCTTTGACCGAATTATTCAAGAATGTATAAAGACTGTGATTGAGCCAATATTGGAGGCACAATTCTATAAACATTCCTATGGGTTTCGTCCTATGAGAGACACACATATGGCTGTATCTAGAGTAACAGACCTTACGCATAAAACAGGCTACCATTGGATTGTCGAAGGAGACATCAGTAAGTTCTTTGATAAAGTCAATCATACGAAACTAATTAAGAAACTTTGGCACATGGGAATACGTGACCGAAGAGTACTGATGATTATTCAAGAAATGCTCAAAGCGGGAATCATGGGTGAATTAAAAGAAAACCCCTTAGGCACTCCTCAGGGTGGAATAATCTCACCCCTTCTTGCCAACGTATATCTTCATAGCTTTGACCAATGGATTGCACGAGAATGGGAAGAAAAGACAACAAGGTACTCTTACGCCAACCATGGTAAAAAGATACGTGCACTTAAAAACAGTGGACGACTAAAACCTGCCTATCTCGTTAGATATGCCGATGATTGGGTACTTATTACGGATTCAAAACAAAACGCAGAAAAATGGATAAGAAAAATTTCATCATACTTGGATTCAAACCTTAGGCTTACATTATCCAAGGAAAAGACACTAATTACAAATATCAGGGTAAAACCGATTCATTTTTTAGGGTTTAACTACAAAGTAGTCAAAGGTAAATCCCGTACGGGATTTATCACCAGAACCCGACCTATCCCCGAGAGACTTGATTTGAAAATTACAGAAATACAAAAAGACATCAAGGCAATAAAGCGTATGAAAGATAGTAAAGAAGAACTTATTCATACAATCAATAAAATCAATTCCAAAATTCGAGGGGTAATACAATATTACGAAATCGCAACGTGGGTAAATATCGACATGCACAAGTATAGTCAAGTAATCCGATATACAGCATACAAAGCCCTAAAGAAATACGGAGGAGACTGGATTCCAGCCAATCAAGTAAATAATCTTACATCAGTACATTCTGAATATACCACTAAAATTCCAACGATTCAATACAGTGGAGGATTGAAGATTGGCATAACCAATTTAGACTTTTGCAAATGGAAAAGGAACACAAGTAAGAACCAAAACGAGACTCCTTATTCCGATACCGGAAGAAGTATTTATCGTAAACGAACAAGAAAAAAACTCCCCTTGGCAAGAGCGGACGATATATTGAACTTACATTACTCTGAACTCATTGCTCAAGGGAAAACTAACAAACTATATAATTTCGAGTATTTTCTAAACCGGGCATATGCTTTTAATCGTGATGGTGGAAAATGCAAGGTTTGTGCAATCCAAATATGGTCACCCGAGGATATCCACACCCACCACGTACGTCCTTACTTACCTATGGATGAAGTAAACCGTGTACAAAATCTAGCAACTGTACATAGGAAATGTCATCAAGCGATTCACAATAACCAATGTTATCGGCATCTTGACAGGAAAGTTTGGAAAAAGATAAAAGATTTTAGAGAAAAGTTAATAAGGTCCTGTTAAAAGAGATATTTGATGGAACGCCGTGTGCGGTGAAAGTCGCACGCACGGTGTGAGGTGAGGGAAAAGAGCCCCAAACGTTTTTACCATTTGAACATCCAATGATTTTGACGTGGGTGACTCTTACCTATCGCTACAAATGGATGAAACAACATTTGAATATCAAAAAATTCTATGGTCAGAGTGAACAAGCTGTGCATAATCAAGTGTATATTGCGATGATCGTGTATTGTTTGAATGTATTAGCTCAGCTGAACACAAATAGCAAACGGACTTA
>DATFAH010000411.1:0-5467 GCA_035254805.1 Caryophanales bacterium
ATGGCCATATAATGGTTCTAATGCTTGACGATTATATTCATTACGATCTACAGTATTAAAAAGCTCTCTATAAAATTCTGCTTTGTCGATTAACTGTTCCCGTTCGATTTTGGTAGTCTGTTCAATGTTAATGCTAGATATCCACACAAATGAATCTTCTTCCTGTTCATCTTCTTGAAGAATTTCCAGTAAATCTTCATCCAAATTGCCCCCCAAGCTGCCATCACTGATTTGGAGATTTTTTAGTGTGAGGAGTAAAAGTGTTGCCATTTTATTTTTTCGATATGAATGTTTTGTTTCTTCACAGAGCATTAATAGCTCATGTACATTACTTGCTGCTGCAACATCCAATACTACTTCTTCCCAAACCACATCTGAAGTGGGAATGAACTGTAGATTTTTCTCAAAATCAGATAATGTAACAAAATAACAGCCCTTCATTCCCGTTTCTTTCTTATTTCGCCCTTGAATATTGCCTGGGTAGATAACTGGAGGATCTTCCAATAATACAGCTCTTTTATGGATGTGCCCTAATGCCCAATAATCAAATTGTTTCTCAAGTAGGTCATTTATGGTAAAAGGTGCATAATTTCCATGCTCACTTTGACTGCCCTCATTCCCATGGAGAATACCGATGTGATAGTCTGCACCTGTTTGTTTCACATAATCATCAATTTTTCTTTCCCAAACATGTCTTTTCGGATAGCTAAAGCCATAAAGATTTACATGTACCCCATTTTTTGTTAGTAATGTTTTAATTTTGACATCACTAGTAAAAATATGAACATTGGAAGGAAGATCAAGCTGAACCCAAGAACCGCTTAGATGATCGTGATTTCCATGGATCACATATACAGGAATCCCTTTTTCCTCTAGTTTAAGCATTTCCGTTCGAAGGCGGGATTGCGCCCTTAAGTTGCGGTCTTCCCCATCGAATAAGTCCCCTGCTAAAATGACAAAATCAACTTTATTTTCGATGGCAGCTTCGGTAATTTTTTTTAGTGCCTGAAATGTACTTTCCCGTAAACGAGTAAAAATAGGATTAGGCAAATATTTCAAACCAACCATCGGACTATCTAAATGGAGATCAGCAGCATGGATAAATGAAATTTTTTTCATCAATATTTCCTTTCTGGCATTCTAACTTTTAATTTTATTTTAACATCTCTAAAAGGCGAATGCACGTTCTTACTAGAAAAGCGGAAGTGCCTTGTCCATCGACGTACGTACTGAGGTGACTTCGACTGAGATAAAGGAAACACGATGAGACGATAGTCGAATCGATGTTGACTTATCGGAGGGAGATGGCCTGAAGTACGCTAGTCGATAGGCACTGGAGCTAGACAGTTTTCGAAGTTCAAAAGTTTCCTTTAGTATAAAAAAGAGACTCTAAGAAGTCTCTTAAAATAATTATTCATTTTTTGTTAATTGAAGCGCCTTTTTAATGTCTTTATAAGAATTTGATTTTCCGTACATTAACACGCCACCTTTATAGACACGAGCGCCAAAGATTGCGAGGATAATAATGGTTGCAATCAGAACCCCAACTCCAACACCTATTTCCCATACAGGTATGCTGAGCATTCCAACCCGAAGGAACATAATCATTGGTGTAAAGAATGGAATATAGGAGGTAATCGTAATAAAGGATGAATCCGGCTTACTAAGTCCAAACATGGCAATCATAAAACCTGCCACAACGAGCAGTGTCATTGGAGTAATCATTTGTTGCACATCTTCAATTCTGCTTACTAAAGACCCTAAAAATGCCGCTAGGGTTGCATAGAGGAAATAGCCAAGAATAAAGAAAAGGACCGCATAGAAAATGGTTTGTATAGGGATATTTCCAAAACCAAAGGTTTCAAAAAACCCGCCTTTTAATGTACTCATATTATGTTTAAACGAGCTATATCCAACGGATAGGAAAATCGCAAGCTGTGTTAAGCTTAGTAAGCCAATTCCTAAAATTTTTGCAAACATTTGGTTAATCGGCGAAACACTCGAAATGAGAATTTCCATAACCCGAGACGATTTTTCGGTTGCAACCTCCATTGCAATCATATTGGCATACATAACAACCGCAAAATAGATGATAAATAACAGGACATAGACAAGTCCACGTGCTTGATTCAACTGTTCTTCTGTTTTTGCATTTTTCTCAAGTGCTACCTTCTTGAAAGAAACTGGTTCGTAAAGTTTTTGTAGTTGGACAGGCGTAAGGTTAATTTGTGAGGCAGCTAACATAGTCTTTAATTGTTGTAAGCTCGTTTGGATATCGGAATATGAAGCTGAATCGGCAATGCTCATCGCTTTATATGTTGCTTCAGGGAGTATCTCCTGATTGAAGCGTAATTGGATGAGTCCATTATATGTCCCCTTTTCCACCGCTTTTTCAGCATTATTTAAGCTCCCCTGATAAAGTTTGAGCTCAAGATCCTTATTAACCGACTTTACTTGTTTTTTTAATGGCTCATAAAGCTGCCCTGTTTCATCAAGAACGGCTATTTGATCCTTACTGCCGTTTTTTTCAAATTTATCAATGATTTTATTAATATTTGTTAGGCCTATCATAATCACAATGGTTAAAATCGTTGTTACTAAAAAAGATTTTGTTTTCAGTTTTGATACATATGTATGCCATAAAATAATCCAAAAATTACTCATATGAAGCACCTACTTTCTCAATGAAAATATCATTTAAGGAAGGCTCTTCAAGGGCAAACTTTCTTATTAATCCTTTTCCGACAATTTGCTGAAGGATTTCTTCGGCAACATTTTCTCCTTTAATTTGCAGCTGGATTCCTTCTGTTGTCGACTTTGCTTTTAAAACACCTGGAAAGGTTTTTAATGCTTCTAATGAAAAATCAGCATGAATCACTAGATTTTTTTTCCCAAAAGCTCTTTTTATTTCTTTTAAGGAGCCATGTACTACGGTACTGCCTTTATGCAAAATACAAAGATGCTCACACATCTCCTCTACATGTTCCATACGGTGACTTGAAAATACGATGGTAGAACCACTTTCTTTTAAAGAGAGAACAGCTTCCTTCAATAATTCGACATTGATGGGATCTAGGCCGCTAAAGGGTTCATCAAGAATTAATAGCTTAGGTTTGTGGATAACAGCAGCAATAAACTGGATTTTCTGTTGATTCCCTTTTGACAGTTCTTCCACTTTTTTATTTTCATATTCTTGTATTTTAAAACGTTCTAGCCAATTTTTTAATTCGGAGATGGCCACATCTTTTTTCATTCCTCTTAAGCGCGCCAAATAGACAATTTGATCACGGACCTTCAGTTTCGGATACAAACCTCTTTCCTCAGGCAAGTAACCAACCAGATGGCTTGTTGAATAATCAATAGGTGAGTCATTCCATGTGATCCTGCCACCACTCGGATCAAGAAGACCGAGGATCATCCGAAAGGTAGTCGTTTTTCCCGCTCCATTCGCTCCTAAAAAACCAAACATTTCTTTTTCAGGAATAATGATGGATAAATCCTGAACGGCTGAAAACTGACCAAACCGTTTTGTAACATGTTCAAGTTTTAAAACCATTTCCATTCCTCCTTTTCTTAAAATAGACTCTCGGCATTCGCCGAGTTATGTGGTACAAGGATTTCCTTGTACCACTTTTATTTGATTCCTCCTACTTTTGGTAGGGGGATGTTTCACTTTTTATAAGAAGAATTGGAAATTTTGCATTGAAATTTTGTTGCCGTTTTTGTCGAAAACACTTGACTTTTTAAAAACACCACAATAATCGCCGGTGAAGGGGCTTTATTTCCTTACAAACTGCGATTGAGGTGTTGAGGTTGAAACCAACTGTTGTTACACACAGTGATTACCAAAACTTCGTTTTAGAACAATTAAGAAAGCATTACTCTGGGAATGTTCTAACTGTTGTAAATAATGATTGGCCCATTATTTACAAGTTGTGGATCACTGATCTTTCTTATCTTACTTCGTGGCTTCAGAGCTCTTATTCGAATAGAGGCCCTGAGCCTCGTGATCCGTCTTCAATGATGCGATCTTACCTTTTGCTCCTTTTAGCTAAACCAACCCTCAGTATTACTGAATGGGTAGATGAATTATATCGGGTGCCCTTCTATGCCATCATGAGTGGTTTTGAACCTGGGAATGTTCCCGGTATTGGGACTTTCTACGATTTCTTCCGCCGACTATGGGGAAATGTTGAAGCCAATATAAAACCCAATATAAAACCTAAGCGCCAAAAAAAGAAGAAGAAGAAGCCAAAGAAAGGTGAAAAAGCACCACCATCTAGTCCAGGAATAGTAAGAAAGTTAATTGATCGATTTTTCCGTCTTGGCTCCAAGAAAAGGGAGCTGCCAGGGGATCGACTGTTTGAACTTTTTCAATCTCAATTTCTTAAAGTATCAGCAAACCAAGGCTTACTTGGAGATATAAACGCTTTAGGTATTGTTGGAGACGGAACACCCATAGAAACAGCTAGATACCCTAGAAGTAAGCGTACTTGTGATTGTAGTGCCCAAGGACTTGAAAATTGTAACCACTCGCGCTATTTTTCCCAACCTGATATTGACTCAGGTTGGGACAGCTCACGGGAACGGTACTTCAACGGATACCATCTCTACATGATATCTACTAGCGACAGTAGATACGATTTACCATTGTATCCAAGACTTCAACCTGCTTCAAGGCATGATTCTGTCAGCCTTGTTGCCAGTGCTATTGAATTTTCGCAACGTACTACCTTGGGCACAATTGACAGGATGCTTTTGGATGCCGCACATGATGCAGAACCCATTTATGAATTGTTAGATCACTATCACATCGAGCCTTTCATCGATCTGAATGTTCGAACTAAGAAAAATTTCAGCACGGAAAGTGATATTCAAATATCTCCCGAAGGGACACCTGTTTGTTCTGCAGGATTAAAAATGAAACCCAATGGATTTGATAAATCCCAAAACCGGCAGAAATGGAGATGTCCACTCGCATGCGGTACTAAAATTACTTGTAAGAATCCCTGTTCTAAAGCTAAATATGGTCGAACATTTCATACATTCCGAAAAGACAACCTTCGGTTGTTTACCAAGACTCCAAGAACATCAGAAAAGTGGAAACTCATTTATAAGCGACGTACATCTGTGGAACGTTCCAATAAGCGAGAAAAAGTCGACTACCATTTGGAATCAGGACACCATCGATCAACTATGATGTGGTATATCCGAATATACGCAATTATGATGTGCCAACATATTGATGCTTGGTACGATGTTCAAAAAGGAACGTTGAATCTCGAAAATATCATTTTTAACAAGTCTGCTTAATATTTTTTAAAAAAATTTTATAAGCAAGGCTTCTTTGGTATGCACTTTTTTGAAAATGAAATGAAAATAATGAATTTCCATCATTTCAAAGCTGGTTTCCAGTTATTTTTTTACAAATCCCTTAAAAATAACTTTGTTATTCCGAGAGTCTATT
>DATFAH010000412.1:0-3526 GCA_035254805.1 Caryophanales bacterium
AGGAAAAAGTTACGATTATTAAAAGTAATTTTTTATATTTAAAGGAAGAGCTTGAGGAATTAGGGGTACATAAAGTCGATGGAATTTTATATGACCTTGGCGTGTCATCCCCGCAATTGGATACACCAGAAAGGGGATTTAGCTACCATCATGATGCTCCACTAGATATGAGAATGGACTCTGATGCATCTATTTCAGCATATGATGTGATTAATCATTGGTCATATGAAGATTTAGTCCGAATCTTTTTTCGCTATGGGGAAGAAAAATTTTCAAAGCAAATTGCAAGGAAAATTGAAGCTGCACGAGAAATAAAGCCGATTGAGACAACTGGTGAACTTGTTGAGCTTATAAAAGAGGCAATTCCTGCACCTGCCCGTAGAAAGGGCGGCCATCCAGCGAAACGTATTTTTCAGGCAATCAGAATTGCTGTAAATGATGAATTATCTGTGTTTGAAACATCGCTAAATCAGGCAATAGATTTATTAAACAAAGGTGGAAGAATTAGTGTTATTACTTTTCACTCATTAGAAGATAGGATCTGTAAGGCATCCTTTAAAAAGGCAAGTGAAACTCCAAATTTGCCGCCGGGCCTTCCGATTATACCTGAAGAGTACAAACCGATTTTAAAGTTAATTTCACGTAAACCAATCATTCCAACTGAGGAAGAATTAGAAAATAATAATCGAGCAAGATCTGCAAAGCTCCGTATTGCAGAAAAATTATAGATTATTTTCAGGAGGGGAAACAATGGGCAACCTTGCTAGAAATCTTCAACAACAACAACAGCACGTAAGACATGAAGATGTTCAAAAACAATATAAAGTAGAAAAGAAAAATATATTTTGGTTAACACCAGGGGAAAAAGTGTTGGGATTAGCATTTGCCGGGATGGTTTGCTTTGGTGCTATCCACATAATTTCCACTCAATCTGAAATTTATCAAGTTAACAAACAAATTCAAGTGGTCCAATTTTCTATTAAAGAACAGCAAAAAGTGAATAGCGACCTTAATGTTCAAGTCAGTGAGTTAAGTACATATGAGCGAATTTTGGATAAAGCAAAGAAAATGGGCCTTGTCTTAAATGAAAATAACGTTAAGGTTGTGCAAGAATAATGACAAAGAAACAGCCAAATATGAATGGTGGAGCAGCAATTTTATTTGTACTATTTTGCCTGCTCTTTTTTATATTGCTTTATCGGTTTTATTCTATTCAAATTACAGGAGAAGTTGGTGGTCAGCCATTAGCGGCGAAGGCTCAGCAAAAACATGGCAGAGTTGGGACTTTGGAAGCGGCGAGAGGAACTATTTTTGATCGAAATGGTGAAATTATTGCTGAAGATACGGCTTCCTATTCTCTTGTTGCAATATTGGATAAAAAAATGACCACTAATCCGAAAAAACCACAGCATGTTGTTGATCCGAGTATGACTGCAAGGAAATTGGCTAGATTTATTGATATGAGTGAGTCGGAAATCCACCAAATCCTAACAAAAAAGGGACAATTCCAAGTTGAATTTGGTAAAGCGGGAAGGGACATTTCTTTTCAAACAAAAAAGAAAATTGAGACCATGCATCTTCCAGGTATTACATTTATTCGTGATTCTAAACGCTTTTATCCAAATGGCATTTTTGCATCCCACCTTGTTGGGTACGCTGATCGGGTTGAACAAAATGATGGTTCGTATCAAGAAGTTGGGAAAATGGGCGTGGAAAAAACACTTAATTCCTATTTAACAGGCAAAAATGGAAATATTCATTATGAAAGTGATTTATGGGGCTACTTGCTTCCTGATGATAAGCCTAAAGTGACTCCTGCTCAAAATGGAAATGATATTTATCTAACTTTAGATAAAAAAATCCAAACATTTTTAGAGGATGCAATCAATAAAGTTGATGCAGAATATAAACCTAAAAAGATTATCGCAATTGTCGCAGACCCGAAAACTGGAAATATTTTAGCGATGGGTCAAAGGCCGACATTCCATCCGAAAACAAAGGAAGGGATCGAGAAAAGTTGGCATAATGAGGCGGTTGAAACATCATTTGAACCTGGGTCAACAATGAAGGTGTTTACTCTATCAGCTGCCGTTCAGGAAAATGTCTTTAATCCAAACGAATATTATAAATCAGGTACTTATAAAGTAACTCCGAAAAGTAATACCATCCATGACTGGAATTACTCTGGTTGGGGAAGTATTCCATTTATTGAAGGGGTTCAAAGATCCTCTAACGTTGCATTTGCAAAAATCGCCAATGAGAAGCTTGGCTTTGATCGGTTTCATGAATATTTAACGAAATTCGGCTTTGATCGGCCAACAGGGATTGGGCTACCTGATGAAACTTCTGGAAAAATTCAATTCCAATATCCAATCGAAAAAGCAACAACAGCATTCGGTCAAGGAACAGCGATTACACCGATTCAACAAATCCAAGCTGCATCAGCTGTTGCCAATGGCGGTAAAATGGTGAAGCCTAATATTTTAGAAAAAATTGTAAATCACGATACAGGAGAAGTGGTAAAGGAGTCATCGCCTGAAGTGGTTTCGAACCCTATATCTGCAGAATCTGCTAAAAAGGTTCGTGATATCCTGGAGACAGTTGTTACATCACCAAAAGGAACTGGAAGCCGATATAAAATTGAGGGGTATAGTGTTGCAGGAAAAACGGGGACTGCCCAAATACCTGATCCGCATGGCGGTTATTTAGAAGGGCAGAAAAACTATATTTTTTCTTTTTTAGGAATGGCTCCTAAAGATGATCCGAAACTAATTGTGTATGTTGCCGTTCAGCAACCGGAAGTAAAATATTATACTGATGGATCTATCCCAGTTTCCGAAATTTTCAAACCAGTGATGAAAAACAGCTTGCAGTATTTAAACATTCAACCTTCAAAACAGGAAAAAGCAACGGCTAATAAATTGCCAAACTTATCTGGTAAGCTAGTACAAGATGCTGTGAAAAATCTATCAGACCAAGGATTTGAAACAGTTGTTTTAGGCAATGGAGGAGAAGTTTTCGATCAGCTTCCATCACGAGGTACAACAGTTCTTGAGGGTGAAAAGGTATTAATAAAAACTTCTGGGCAAATGAAAATGCCTGACCTTACAGGATGGTCGTTACGGGATGTAATGAAAATGGCAAAATTGGCTGACCTGAAACTTAACACCAGTGGGAATGGTTATGTGATTAAGCAAAATATGAAAACAGGTACTCCAGTGAAAGCAGGAGATGACTTAATCGTCCAGTTGGCAATTCCTGAACTACAGATAAAACAATCTGATGCCAAAACAGATGAAATTGAAGTACAAGACTAAAAGGATATTTTATTGACCAATTCGTAATGAAATTGGTCTTTTGTTTGGGGAATTGCTGTTTTCGCCGATAAACGATTGTTTTTCGCCGATAGTACGCTAATTTCCGCCGATAAACGATTGTTTTTCGCCGATAGAATACAAAATTCCGCCGATAAGAGGTTTATTTCGCCGAAAAAAAGTCTTAATCGATGAATTCCCACGGAGAAAAT
>DATFAH010000413.1:0-4154 GCA_035254805.1 Caryophanales bacterium
AAAAAGACTGATCGAAAAGACCAATCTTTTTTACACTATTTGATAATTTTTAAAAGGGTCATAAAAATAATTTTAATATCGGTTAAAAGTGATCTTTCAGAAAGATATTGAAGATTAAGCTTGAGTTTATCCACCATGATTTCTTCGATATATGTTTCTTCGGGTCTGTCACTTTGAGCAAGAATTTCATTTTCATCCCGGTATTTGATAGAAGCGAGATCGGTAATACCAGGGCGAATTTCAAAAATTCTTCTTTGGTTACTATTATAATATTGTGTGTATTTGGGAACCTCAGGACGGGGTCCAACCAAACTCATGTCTCCCTTTAATACATTGATGAGCTGGGGAATTTCGTCTAACTTTGACTTTCGTAAGAAATGTCCCACTCTTGTAATTCTGCTGTCTCGGCCAACTGTAATTTGTTTTCCTTTTTTCTCGGCATCCGTCACCATTGTGCGAAATTTTAAGATTTTAAAATTCCGTTCACCTCTTCCGACCCGAATCTGTTTAAACATAACAGGACCTTTTGAATCCAGTTTAATAAGCAGACTAATCAGGATAAAAATGGGTGAAAGAATAATAATGCCAATTAGAGACATGACAATATCAAATAGTCTTTTTATAAAATCATTTAGGTTAAACCCCTGTGGACTGTACGTAGGAGTAGCTTTTCCTTCCATCCCTTATCACCTATTTTTTCGAAGTATTCGCAAGTTCTAAAACCACTTCAATTACGCGGTTGACCTGTTCATCTGTCATCTTCGGATACAATGGAAGTGACACCGCTCCATTATATGCTTCTAGTGCATTAGGATATTCTTCAATTTTATATCCTAATTGCTTATAGTAAGGGTGCATTGGTACTGGAATAAAATGAACACTTGTCCCAACGCCCTTTTCGCGAAGAAGTTCAATGAATTCAGCACGATCAAATGTGAAATGATTCGGTTTAATTCTTAAAACATATAAATGCCAAGCATGGGTGTTTTCACTGTTATCATAAGGAGTGATAAACCCTTCAACAGCGGAGAACGCCTCATTATATTTACGAGCAATTTCTTCACGTCTTTTTTGCATTTTTTCCAGTTTGCCAAGCTGTACTAAGCCAAGAGCTGCCTGCATATCGGTCATATTGTATTTAAAGCCCGGATATTCTACTTCATAATACCAAGTGCCTTTATCGCCATAACGATTCCATGCATTTTTGCTCATACCATGCAAGCTCATGACACGAAGCTTATCAGCCCACTCTTCATTATGTGTGGTAACTAATCCGCCTTCACCTGTTACAAGGTTTTTTGTTGCATAAAAACTAAAGCAAGTGAAATCCGCGATGCTTCCAATTATTCTGCCTTTATATTTAGTATAAACAGCATGTGCCGCATCTTCAATGACAATCAAATTGTATTTTTTCGCAATTTCCATAATTGGATCCATATCACAAGGGTATCCAGCAAAGTGAACAGGTATGATCGCTTTTGTTTTCGATGTAATTTTCTCCTCAATTTTTTTAGGGTCAATGTTCATCGTAACAGGGTCAACATCGACAAATACTGGAGTCGCACCGGTATGTATGATGGTGTTTGCTGAAGCCACGAAAGTATATGGAGTGGTAATGACTTCATCTCCTTGGCCAATTCCTGCAGCAAGCTGGGCAATATGAAGGCCAGCTGTGCAAGAGTTAAGTCCAATTGCATGCTCTGCCTTGACATATTCTTTAAATCTTTTTTCAAATTCTACTGTTTTTGGGCCTTTGCTTAACCAATTGGAATGCAATGTATCAACTACTTCTTTAATTTCTTCATCTTCAATTAACGGAATGGCATAGGGAATAAATTCCATCATATTCACACCTTTACTATTTTCTATTGATGTTTACTCATTATATCACTAAATTTTTTAGCAATTATTTTATAATCATGTGTACTTGTGACAAACTTTTTTCCGTTTTGCCCCATTTGATGGAGTTCGGATGCAGGCAAAGATAGCATCTTTTTAACAGCTTCTGCCACTCTTTTAGGATCTTCGGGCGGAATTGATATGCCAGCACCTGATTCAGCGACAAGATCATTTCCTGCTTCAATTCCATGAATGATAGGTTTTGCGGCCATTAAATAATCCAGAAGCTTATTCGGGCTCACTCCAAAACGGTATAAACTGCTTCTTCTCCAGCCGATATAGAGTGCGTCCATTTTGGATAAAAAGTCAGGTATCGCTTTTTTATTAATAACCGGAAGGAAATGGATGTTTTTTAAATCTTTTTCCTTAACTTCATTTACCAATTGTTCCCTTTCCGGACCCTTTCCAACCATTACAAAAGAAACAGGTTCATCTTTTAATTGCTCGGCTGCTTCAATAACATATTCAAGTGCATTGGCAATTCCATGTGTACCTGCATAGCCAATTAAAAATTTCCCTTCGTTTTTTAGCTGGTCAATAACACTTTGATGTTCAGCAGGAATCAATTCGGATGATTCCTCCCACTGTTCTTGATCGATCCCATTCGGAAGGTAGTGGAATTTTTCAGGCTTCATCCCATGAGCAATCATATGCTGATCTGCTTTTGGCAATAAAGAAATAACTTCATCAGCAAATCGGTATGCATCGTTCTCACCCTTTTGCATAACCATAATAAAGGGATGATACGGAGACATATTCCCAAGTTCCATCGGTGAAAGAGGCCATAAATCATGGACCTCAAATAGGAGCTTTGCTCCTGCCTTTTTCGCAATCTTTCTTGCCGGATAGATATCCAGCGGATAGGTTGATGAGGCAATGACAGCATCCGGTTGAATGGTTTTAGCAAGAGAATCTGCTTTCTGCCAAAGTGCCTTTAAAAAAACCATCATATTGATAATTCTCTTTACTCCATTTCCCTCATATGGAGGAGTACGAACCCAAATATACTTAATTCCATCCAGTATTTCTTCCTGCCAGTCTTCTTTTAAATCCGGTTGGACAGTACGGATATGAGAATGTGAGGCAGCGATGATTGTGACATTATGGCCGTTTTTAACCCATTCTTTCGCTAAATAATATGGGCGGTATTCCATACCATGTAGGTTGGATCCAGCATAATGATTAATTAATAAAATATTCATTAAACCCACTCACTATTATTGGTTTTTAAGTAATTGCTCATCAGGTACCTGACGAAGTGATTTGGCAGGTGAACCAACGACAATCATTTTTTCATCAACATCTTTTGTTACTACACTGGCGGCTGCTACAGCACCGTCTTCGTGAATCGTTTTTCCAGGCAAAATGGTGGCATTTGCACCAATTCTCCCACCTTTTTTCACGGTAACACCTTTAAACTGTTCATAGCGTTCCTTTGATCTTGCCATAAAATTATCATTTGTTGTCACCACACATGGGGCAATAAAAACATAATCTTCTAGCGTTGAATACGCAGTGATATAAGAATTGGTTTCAAGTTTGCAATAGCTGCCCACTTGACAATCATTTTCAACGGAAACACCCCGCCCAACAATCGTTTTCTCACCAATTGCAACCCTTTCCCTAATCGTGGCCAAATCGGCAACAAAAACGTCGTCAGCAAGCTTTGCATTCGCATAAATAATCGAATTGGTTCCTACCGTTACACCATTTCCAATGACCGTTGGCGGCAATTTCTTTACCTCTGGAAGTATGGAATTTTTTGCTCTGGCTGGCTGCTTCCCAATAACCACATTATCTTGAATCATCACATTATTTCCAATTTGGGTACCTTCATAAATAATGACATTATGACCAATTGAAACATTTTCCCCAAAGCTCACGTTGTCACCGATTATGACATTTAAGCCTTTTATAATATTGTTCATTTTTTATCGCATCCTTCTATGTATGGAGTAGAATACATTTGAAACGCAAGGGAATATCCCTTACGTTTCATTTCATGTTACAGACAAAATTTTCTTTTTTTCTACTTCTTTTTCTCTTTTATTAGCTATTCTTAATAGAGAGTCACGTAATTTTTGACGATCAGTTAAATTTTCTTCAAGTTCCTGAAGAATTTCTTCTACATTTTCCTGTGTGGCTTTTCCAATATAAATTTTCGGATAAATTTTTTCTGGGAAGATTTCATCTTCATTTAGAATCTCTTCATATAATTTTTCACCAGGACGCATTCCCGTATATTCAATCTTAAT
>DATFAH010000414.1:0-3844 GCA_035254805.1 Caryophanales bacterium
TTCATGGAAGCCAGGGTAAAAATATTATTAAATTAGGAAAAGAAATGGACCAATACGTTTTCCAATCTACCTTAAACGTAATCTCTGACAAAATCATAAAAAAACTTTCATTGGATGAAATTTTTCACCAATTAAATCTGCTACTTCGCAATAAAATTTATATTATACAGCAAGGAATTCCACTTGCCACACACGAAGCAAAAACAATAGATTTTAGAGTATTATGCCATACAAATCAAAACCATTTGTGGGATGTAACCTCCATTGTTGCAAGAATTTCAGGTGAATCGCAATTTGTCTCGAATATTGCCCAGGGGGGAAAAACGACAAATGCTTTAACTACTTTAAGGCTCTTATTTGATAAGAAAAAGGCAAAAGAAATTATCTTGCAGATGAAAAAGCTTTCGATTGAGGCTGCTGAGTTCATTAGCAGCCATTCTGAGGGAATCATTGGCGAGCTTGGGATTGACATCGGCGTTGACCAATCAGGGAAGGTTTGGTTGATAGAAATTAATTCAAAGCCATCTAAGAACTTTACTGACAATACAGTAAAAATCAGGCCTTCTGCCAAAGCAATCCTACAGTTTTGTACAAAACTTGCTTTTGATGCATTACAAGTAAAGGAGGAATCATCTCTTGATTAGATTTGGGATTATGACCTTAACAATGGATAGTGAAAATACCTTTTTTAATGAAATTGCCACTAGGGCAGCTACACATGATATGGAATGTTATCGCTTCATCCCCTCACATATCGACCCACTAACACAACTTGTTAAAGGAAAAAAATTCGATTCAATAGAACAAAACTGGACCTCCAGTGAGTTCCCCATTCCACCTATTCTTTATGATCGCTGTTTCTACGGTGATGACGATCATTCGAAACAATGCATGCCCATCGTTTCCTGGTTAAAAAACAGGGAGGATTTTACTTTTTTAGGGTATGGACTACCTAATAAACTTGAACTTTATGAAATACTAAAAGAATCTGTTTTATCGCCTTATTTAATTCCTTCGCAATCGGTTACAGACGAAAAAATCGTTTTTGAAGAATTGGCAATAAAGAAAAGGATTATTTTAAAGCCAGTAAATGGATCACAAGGCTACGGAATTTACTATATTAATAAAAGCAATAAAACATTTCATGTAAAAACAGAAAAGCATAAGCAAATGATCTCGAGAATTTTCCCAAATGAAACAAAGTTTAGTAAGTGGCTAAAACAATTAATCCAGCATCGGAGATATCTCCTGCAGCCGTATCTGGAACTATTTAATCAGGAATTACAACCATTTGATATCCGAATGCTTCTTCAAAAAAATGCTGAAGGGAAATGGATGGAAAGAGGAAAAGGAATTCGAAGAGGTAGTACTGGTGGGATTCTTTCAAACCTAAGTGCAGGCGGCACCGTCATTGATTTCAAATCATGGTCTTCCACCTTGCCGATAACTGTAAAAGAATTTATTAAAAATGAATTGGAATATATAAAATCAAACCTCCCTTTATTACTCGAAGAAAAATTTTTACCTTTGTTTGAGCTTGGAGTAGATATTGGAGTAGCGAAGGATGGTTCCATTTGGATTCTTGATGTGAATTCTAAGCCAGGTAGAAAGGTAATTTTAAGTACATCTTTCGATTTACAAAATACTTTGTTTGATGCACCGCTTCTTTACGGAAAGTTTCTAACTCAGGCTCATCACATCGAAAGGAAGAATTTCCATGAGAAAACGCTATCTGATTGAAATAGTTGATCATGATCAGCTGGTTGTTCTTTGTCCTGATGACCTCATCCGTGAGCAAACCATAAATAGCATTGGATTCGGTTCAAAGTCGATAACCGCCAAATTTCTTCCACATCCAGATCATGTCGACCGGATTGTCATAAGTAAAAAGATTCAGAATGAGCTAATGTTTCCTGACTTTAAACTTCCTCTACATTTATTTTTTCAAAATGGAACTTTGTTTATTGGACCATTGGTAGGAATTTTCACAGCAGGTTTTACTCCTTTTCCATTTAAACCAATTGGGGAGCGTTCCACATTTTTTTCAAAGCTACTCTCTGTAAATAAGTCCGTTGGCGCTCTCCCCTTTGTATTTGGAGAACAGCATATTGATTGGGATCAAGCTTTAATAAAAGGCCACTTTTTTTATGAAAACGAGTGGAAAATGATCGATATTCCCTTTCCAAATGTCATTTACGACAGGCTGCCAAACCGAAAAAGTGAAAGAAACCAAACATTAAAAAATGTGAAGGAGCGACTGCAGCAAGACTATCTTATCCCTTGGTACAATCCAGGTTTTTTCAACAAGCTTGATGTATATGAAAGATTACAGCAAGAACTTTCTGTTGAAAAATATCTGCCAGAAACACACCCATTTTCTTCTTTTTCCCAAATAGAAACAATGCTTTCGAAATATGGTCATGTTTACGTAAAACCATTTAATGGCAGCCTTGGCATTGGCGTACATCAAATCCTATATGATAAACAACTCGGTGACTACTTCTGTCGTTATAAAGACCGGGAAGGAATCAATCGGTTACGGAAATTTACAAGTCTTGAAGGACTATTTCGGACTGTTTTTACCAATAAAAGCCTTGAAAATATGATTGTACAACAAGGAATACATTTATTAAAAACTGCCAATCGATCGATTGATTTTCGAATCCATACAAATAAAGATGGTAATGGCAATTGGCATGTAACAGCTATTGCAGCCAAAATCGCTGGGGTTGGAAGTGTAACAACCCATATTCGAAGTGGTGGAGAAATCAAGACACTGAAAGAAATCTTCTCTAAGACTGAATCACGTAACATTACAGAAAAATTAACAGAAGCGGCACTCCTTCTTAGTAAAGCTTTAGAAAAAAATATGGAAGGCATTATCGCAGAGATTGGCTTTGATTTGGGGATTGATCGAAATGAAGATGTATGGTTATTTGAAGCAAATTCCAAACCAGGAAGATCGATTTTTACCCATCCCGATTTAAAGGATTTTGATTTACTAACAAGGAGATTAACACTCGCATATGCCATCTTTCTGACAGAACAATCATTTCTCCATCCAGAGGAAATCTTCAAATGAACATATACTATGAAAGTAAATCCGCTAGTTGGTTTCATACTGGGCTGAAAGACAAAATTACGATTGGAGGGGATAATCAGATAGTACGTCATAAGCGGGCATGTATGGATGCAACAAGATTCGATTTGCAGTTAAAAAATGACCATGTTGGCCCCCTCATCGGAATTATGACTTCACAAAAAGGGAATGGATTAATTACTGGAAACTATTCCCTTTTTAAAGAATTGCAAAAAAAGCTTATTTCCCTTCATGGAATAAGCTTTATTTTTACTCAAGAAGGGATCCAAGATGATAACATAAATGGATACACTTATTTACCGGAGAGCCAAAATTGGATGAAGATTAAGGCCCCCTACCCTGATCTTGTCTTTAACAGAATTCCTTTTCGCAAAGCAGAACAAAATGAGGAATTTCACCACACCTTAGATAAATTTAAGCAGAAAGATATTCCTTTTTTTAATCCTTGTTTTATTGATAAATATGATATACATCAACTTTTCAAACATCATCCGATATTGCAAAAATTCTTGCCAAAAACAGAAATAATCGACAATCAAACGGTTGTCGAATCCTTTTTAAAAAAATATCAATCCGTTTATGTAAAACCTGCTCAATCAGCAAAAGGTAAAGGAATTTTCCGATTAAGACTTTATCATCAATCAGAGGTTCACCTTGATGGAATATCCTCGCATGAAAAATTTGCTTCTTTCCAAGCTTTTTGGAATAAGTGGGGGTCTATCATAAATTCAAAAAAATATATTA
>DATFAH010000415.1:0-2468 GCA_035254805.1 Caryophanales bacterium
CAGATGAGGCAACGAACGCCAGAAAAGAAATAGAAAAAAAAGTGAATAGTTGGAATCATGGGGCAGAAAAGTTGGCAAGCTTTTTGCGAGACTATCCTTACCTAGAATACCAAGAACGGAAAGAATGGTTGGCTAATCTTCTTCAAAATATCCAAGAATTGAATTCAAAACAAAAGGAAATTCAACTAAAAATAACTGATTGTGAAAAAAGGCTCAATACCCAGAAAGATAGAATTGAAACTTACGGACAAGAATACAATGGCTTGCATGGTAAGGTGGAATCAGCCTATGAATATCTCCAACTATATAAGGAATTTTTGGATTTAAAGAAAAATCAGGAACAGCTAACAGAGCAAATAAAGGAATTTGAACGGACTATTAAAAATTTCAAACTGCAGGCAAATCGACAAGTAGATGAATTAAATCAACTTGAAGAACAAGAAAGGGTTGAAAACTATCATTATCATTCTTTGCTGGAAGATGAACTGTACATTGAAGTTAAATCGTTAACACCTAAATATACAAATAAAGCAAAAAATATTTTGAAAAAAGAACGGGAAGAGCTTCATTTTGCTTTGAGAAAATTATCAACGACGCGAAATGAAATTCAAATACAGCTTGATCATTCTATTAAAGAGATAGCCCGAATTAAGAAAGCAATGGAAGAAATCGTTTTAGATCATGGACCATTAAAGGAAGATTTGGTTTTCCCTTTGAATGGGAAGGAACAAATCACCTATTTCCGTGAAAAAATGAGAGAGTTAGAGAAGGTAGTGGAGGACGGAACAGAGCAGTTTAACAAATGGAATGAGAAAAAAATAAAACAGGAAAATGTCCTGGAAATGACAGTTCATAAATTTCAAGAAACATTTCCTAATGAAGAGCCTGAAAAGTTCAATGAAACATTACCTGATGTGCAAGATCAATTAAAATGGGAAAAAAACCAATTAAAAGAACAGCATGATTTTCTTCTTCGTGAACAAAAACGCATCAGCAAAGAATCCGAATCGATTAAAGAAGCATTTTATGAATTGGATCGATTTGAAGAGGCCCATCATTTTAAAGGTCCTTCCATTATTGCACATGTTTTATCAGATCTTGAAATTCAAGATTTCACTTATGAACGAGTATCTTTTGTGAAAAATGTAACTGCCGAGTTAAAGCGTGGAAAAGACAAGGTTTTAAAAGAATGGGAAAAAGTTGATCGAGCAAAAGAATTATTCAAGACATTCTGTAAAAATAAAATTACGAATGTCAAAATGCGGGAAATGGCTCGTCAAGGGATTGAAAGCAAACAGACGTTTAATGAAGTTGTCGAGTTCCAAACTAATATGCAAAAAAGAATCCAAACCGCTATTAAATATAATGAAGCAAGTATCATAGATCACGACAAACAATTAGAACAGTTTGTTACCCATATCAATACCCATTTGCGCACGATTGCTGGAGAGCTTGAAATCATTCCGAAAAAGACAAAGGTAAAAGTTGAGGATAAGTGGAAAGAAATTTATAAATTTTCGATTCCCGAATGGACGGAAGAAGAGGGAAAAAGTCGTATTCGCAAACACATTGAATGGATACTAGGACAGCTTGAATCGGACCGATTTTTAAATGCGGATGGGGCAGAGGATTACGGAAAGGTTCGCAGAGAAATTGAAATATGGTTACAATCGAAGCAGCTCTTTAGGGTTGTGATGAATAATGAAATGATGACGGTAAATTGTCGAAAGGTAACGAATGATAATCAAGTGTCTACACGTTCATATTCATGGGAACAAACCAATGTTTGGTCGGGTGGAGAAAAATGGAGTAAAAACATGACCTTGTTCCTTGGGATTCTGAATTATGTGGCGGAAAAACAAAAACATATTGAAGCCAATATGAAGCGGCATCGTGTTGTCATTATGGACAATCCGTTTGGAAAAGCATCGAGCGATCATGTATTAAACCCAGTATTCTTTATCGCAGAACAACTTGGATTCCAAATCATTGCCCTTACCGCCCATGCCGAAGGAAAGTTTTTACGAGATTATTTCCCTGTCATCTATAGTTGTCGCCTGCGTAAAGCAGCTGATTCGAACAAACAAATTATGACAAAAACAAAACAACTCCACCAAGCCTACTTCCAAGATCATGAACCACAAGCACTTGAAAGGCTTGGGGAAGTGGAACAGATGGAATTATTTTAAAACTTAGGCGCAACATAGGGACGGATCTTTAGCTAATAGATTCGTCCCTATAGTTCTGTGTATCCCCTCGAATATTGTCGAACGATATTCTGTTGACAAGTTTAATAGAACATGAAATTATTAAATAGACAACCCCACATTGTTCCATCTATACCACAAATTTTTTATCTTATTCATTAGAATCCTCAAGAAAAAAATTATTCCAACTTTTTTTAACAACCTCTTAATTGTAACTTCTCGATACCCTTCATTAATCCATTTTTCATACTTTTCCATGAA
>DATFAH010000416.1:0-2296 GCA_035254805.1 Caryophanales bacterium
TAAAATCCAAGCTAACTTTATTTTGATGTGTTACGGTGAACTTTATCATAAGTAAATGAGGTTTTTAGCCAAATGCCTCTCCTTAAGGTAGGGGAGGCTTAACGGAAATAGAGATAATAAGAATAGTATTGTAGAATGATAATGAAAATAGATTGACAAATATAGGAATTCTATTAAACTTAAAATAGTTCTATCCTCAAATTCTTCGCTAATTTACAAGCCTTAATTGTCTTTTACTTTCTCCAATTGATTCTACATTAAACCACTTTTTTTCACACGCATTAACACTCATTCATTTTAAATATCTGTCCGATGTTCAAATGAATAAATAATGGAGATGGTTCATTCGTGGCAATGAATATGGATGCTATTAAATGCCCATGTTATGGACGTTCTCATGAAAAGTACATCTTTTTGATAGACCAGGCTATTGGATAGGAAGAGATGCTATGGGATTTGAAGAAGAATACCAAGCCTTTATGAATGCTCACTTGCAGGCAAGAACCGGAGAACGGTTGCGACGCTTACAAGAAGGTCACAACCAGGCTGAAATGCTATTTTTGAAGCAAGTATGGTGGCCTTTATTTCACCATTTCCGGTATCTCCATCCAGAATATGAAGTCAATGATTTCAAGGATGGCAAAAGGTATTTAGATTTTGCTTATATTCGTCCAGCCATCCGGATTTGTCTTGAGATCGATGGGTATGGCCCCCACCTAAAGAATATAAGCAGATGGCAATTTTCCGACAGCTTGGAACGTCAAAACCAGTTGGTGATTGACGGCTGGACCGTGATCCGTTTTTCGTATGACCAAGTAAAAGAGAATCCTCGTCGATCGCAACAGATTATTCAGCAAGTGATTGGCCGATGGCTGGGTGATGAACTGGACCAGGCATCTCTGTCCCTTCACGAAAAAGAAGTGCTTCGGCTAGCGATTCGAAAAGGAGAAGCCATATTCCCTATAGAAGTTGAGAAGTATTTGAAACTAAGTAGAAAGACTGTAAAAAAAGTACTATCTCAACTAGTTGAGAAAAAGATGCTTATTCCCGCTTCTGGGATCACGAGGGTACGTTCTTATCGGTTGGGAGATCAGGTTAAGCACCCGATCTGATAAATAAAGGGAAGAATTCCCCTTATTTAGGAAATTGCATTGAAATTGACTTAAATAGGGGGAGAAATTCCCCTTATTGGTTCAAAAAAAGTGAAAAATGAGGGATTTTGCTTACCATAAGCGGAAAATCTCCCCTTATTTTTCTTTGCCTTTTTCGGAAGATCAAATGCCTAATTCCTCTTGTAAATCCGCACTTTCCTGACGGCACGCATTGGTGATCGCTGGTAAAAGTGGTACATTCTTATTTATCATCATTACGTTTTTTTCTTAAATAGTGGGATATTGAATAGGCAATGATGAAACTTACGGATATAACAATTCCAGTAATAACGGAATCATTTATCGAACTTCCACTAAAAATCATAATAAGGAATATAACTGTTCCTATTGCGAGAGCAAGAAGGATTTTAGCGTAAAAGGGCATTTGCCTAGTTGTGCTTTTGCCATTCATTTTTTCTATATCAAACGAAATACCCATATTTAAATATCCCAAAATAATAGTTGTAGCCATAAAGACGAGCCAAAGGGGATTATTTCGCGTTACATTCATAATTCCATGAGTAAATCCGTCATATATTAAAATAGCTAAAATACCCAATGTTTGAAATAAGAATGCAATACGGATATTTTTTAAGCCTTGAAGAATCAAACTTTCATCTTTTTCTTTTTTCACTTTCATTTCCTTCTTTCACCTTCCATAAAAATTTATTTAAGGTGCTATTAACTAAACTAAATTTGGTCCATTTTTCCATTAATCTTATTTTCTGTTCTATAATAAGCTTCAAGAAGTTGGATTAAATGATGTGAGTGAGGGTACGATCTATCCCGTTTTGCTTCGACTCCAGAAAAATGGCCTTATAAGGAGAGAACTTCAACCTTCAGAGGCTGGTCCTAACCGGAAATATTACTATTTAACCAATGCTGGCAAAGATTCATTAGAAACCATCACCGCCGAATGGAAACAGATTGCGAAACCTGTTAATTCTTTATTTAAGGGGAGGGAATTACCTTGATAGCCAAACAATTGTTTTGCGAATCGAGGAGTTATCGCTTTCTGTTATTTTCTTCAATTATAATGGCCATCTTTATTTTAGTAAGCAAATTCATCCCGGCGTTTGGCCCAAACATCCACTTTAATTGGTGGGCTTCTCTCGTAACCTGAGGCGCGATATGGTTATGTGTAT
>DATFAH010000417.1:0-3234 GCA_035254805.1 Caryophanales bacterium
CAAGAGGGTCTATATTTGAGGAGAAGGATATACAAACTGCCCTTGATTTTCGCTATGTAAAAGCAAAGGCAAGAAAACTTGGGGTATATGGAAAAGGTCCTAAATCATATACTGCAACAGATCGTGCAAAGTTTGTGAAAAAGTTGACAGAAATTTTGTCGAATTTTGCAGGATTCTAAAAATAATTTACTGAATACCTGTTAGTAAAAATGGAGTTGTTTTTTCATGCGGGCAGAACTTATTGCCGAAGAGAAAATTGATCAAATTCGTCAAGCAACTGATATTGTTGAAGTAATCAGTGAATATGTTCAATTGAGAAAGCAGGGACGAAACTACTTTGGCTTATGCCCTTTCCATGGAGAAAATACCCCATCTTTTTCTGTTTCACCTGACAAACAAATATTTCATTGCTTCGGTTGTGGGGCAGGTGGAAATATTTTTACGTTTTTGATGGAACTTGAGGGAATCTCCTTCCAGGAAACCGCTATCAGGCTTGCTGAAAAGGCCCAAATTGATCTTGAAATTAATTCTCTTCACCAAAGCAAAGAAAAAAGTGTATCAAAAGAGCTGCAAGTCATGTTTGATGCTCATGATTTACTACGTAAATTTTATCATCACTTGCTTGTAAATACAAAAGATGGCCAGCATGCATTGGAATATTTGCTAAATAGAGGTTTTACCAGAGAATCAATTGATAAATTTCAAATTGGGTATTCCCTAAATTCCTGGGATTTTATTTGCAAGTTCTTATTAAAAAGAGACTTTAAGTCAGAGTGGATGGAAAAAGCCGGATTGGTTATCAAACGTGAAAGAGATGGGACATATTTTGATCGATTTCGTGATCGAATCATGTTTCCGATATTTGACCGAAACGGAAAAACGATTGCCTTTTCAGGTAGAACGCTTGGAAATGATGAACCAAAATATTTAAATAGTCCTGAAACTGCAATCTTTAATAAAAGTAAAATTTTATATAATTTTCATTTAGCAAGACCCCATATCAGAAAAACACAGCAAGTAGTTTTATTTGAAGGTTTTGCAGATGTAATTTCTGCGGATCGGTCAGGAGTCGAGAATGGGGTTGCAACGATGGGAACATCGTTAACCGATCATCATATATCGTTAATCCGGCAAAATGCCCAAAAGATTACGATTTGCTATGATTCGGACCGAGCGGGGATTGAAGCTGCTTTTCGTGCAGGTAAATACCTCACAGAAGCTGGATGCGATATTAAAGTATCGTTAATGCCAGATCGACTTGATCCAGATGAATATATAAAAAAGTTTGGAAACGAGAAATTCCAAAAAGAAGTAATTGGAGCCAGTTTAACATGGATGTCCTTTAAATTTCTTTATTTTCGAAGAGAAAAAAACCTTCAGAATGAAGGAGATCGACTTACTTATATCGAACAAATATTAAAAGAAATAAGTAATTTGCCAAAAGCAGTTGAGCGTGACCATTATCTAAGGCAGATTGCTTCAGAATTCTCCCTTTCATTGGACGCATTGAAAGAGCAGCAAAAACAAATATTTTTTACTGAAAAAAGAAAATCTCAAAGTCAAAAAGCAGCTCATGTAAAGCCGCAAATAATTGCTAGTCATCATGGCGAGTTAAAACCGGCACATTATACAGCTGAAAGATGTTTGATTAAGCATATGTTAAAAAGTAGGGATGTCGCTTATAAAATTCAGGACTTACTGCATGGAAATACATTTAATATTGACGAACACCAGGCCATTATCACCTATTTATTAGGGTTTTATGTAGATCATTTAAATCCTGATCCTAGCGCATTTTTAAACTATATTCAAGATGAAAAACTAAGAAGAATTGTGGCTAACATTGAGATGATGCCAATAAATGAGGAATTAAGTGATCAAGAATTAAATGATTATATGAAACAGGTGTTGAATTATCAAAAAAGGTTAAAGATAAAAGAAAAAGAGTTGGAAGAAAAAGAAGCTGAACGAATGCAAGATTTCAAAAGAGCAGCTTTAATAGCAATGGAAATAATTGAATTACGTAAATCGTTATAGATTTAGTGATGTTTTTTGATTTTTTGAAGGAGGGGGACATATGGCGGAAAAATCAGCCCGCTCAAAAGAGGTCGAAAATGAAATGACCTTTGAATTAGTAAAAATCCAGTTGTTAGCACAGGGAAAGAAAACTGGCGTCCTTGCATATGATGATATTGCTGAAAGAATGGCTAATTTTGAATTAGATTCTGATCAAATGGATGAATTCTATGAATTCCTCGGGGATCAAGGCATTGAATTAGTCGGTGGAAATGATGATGATGAAGACCCGAATATCAAGGAGATCGAAAAAGGGGATGACGAGGAGTTTGACTTAAACGATCTTAGTGTCCCGCCGGGTGTTAAAATTAATGACCCTGTCCGTATGTACTTAAAGGAAATTGGTCGAGTTGATTTATTATCTGCTGAAGAAGAGATCAATCTTGCCAAACGAATTGAAGAAGGTGACGAGGAAGCAAAACGGCGTCTTGCAGAAGCTAACTTACGACTAGTTGTAAGTATTGCAAAACGATATGTTGGCCGTGGAATGCTATTTCTCGATCTTATTCAAGAAGGAAATATGGGTTTAATCAAAGCAGTTGAAAAATTTGATTATGATAAGGGATTTAAATTTAGTACGTATGCAACATGGTGGATTCGTCAGGCCATTACACGTGCCATTGCAGATCAGGCAAGAACGATTCGTATTCCGGTTCATATGGTTGAAACGATTAATAAATTAATTCGTGTCCAGCGTCAATTACTGCAGGATCTTGGCCGCGAACCAACACCAGAAGAAATTGGCGAAGATATGGATTTAACACCTGATAAAGTAAGAGAAATTTTAAAAATTGCTCAAGAACCTGTCTCTCTTGAAACACCAATTGGTGAAGAAGATGATTCCCATCTTGGAGATTTTATCGAAGACCAAGATGCAACATCACCATCAGAACATGCTGCTTACGAATTGTTAAAAGAACAGCTTGAAGATGTCCTTGACACCTTAACTGACCGTGAAGAAAATGTCTTACGTCTCCGATTTGGTTTGGATGATGGACGAACACGGACACTTGAGGAAGTTGGTAAAGTATTTGGCGTTACACGTGAGCGTATACGTCAAATCGAAGCAAAAGCATTAAGAAAATTAAGACACCCAAGCCGCAGTAAACGCTTAAAAGACTTTTTAGAATAAATAAATGAGATAGTTTACTTCTTAAC
>DATFAH010000418.1:0-2375 GCA_035254805.1 Caryophanales bacterium
AATGAAAACCAGCGTAATAGTAATCGTTTACAATAGTATAACACTATTAGCATACTTTTTTCTAAACTAAAAGCCGGGAAATCCCGGCTTTTTTTATTATTCGTTTTATTTCCATTTTTACTAATTTTTCTTCAACAAAATTATCTTTCTAAGAACCAGCTTCCTCTTTTGGATTTGCAACTAAGACAACCCGAGGTTTACTGCCCTCATAAGGTCCAACGATCCCTCTGGCCTCCATTTCATCAATAAGGCGAGCAGCTCTAGTATAACCAATTCTAAATCTGCGCTGCAACATGGAAACGGACGCTGTTTGCATTTCAACAATTAAACTGACTGCATCCTCATATAATTCATCAGCAACAGCACCTTTTACATTTTGGATCTCGTCCGGGATCATTTCTTCCTGATACTGTGCTTTTTGTTGCCCAATCACAAATTCAACAGTTTCTTCCACCTCTTCATCGGATAAAAAGGCCCCTTGTACACGAATTGGTTTGGAGGCTCCGACTGGCAGGAAGAGCATATCACCTCTACCTAGTAATTTCTCTGCACCGCCCATATCAAGTATTGTTCTTGAATCAGTAGAGCTTGAAACGGCAAAGGCAATCCTAGAAGGGATATTTGCTTTAATAACACCCGTAATAACATCCACAGAAGGGCGCTGTGTCGCAATAATTAAATGAATACCTGCTGCACGGGCCATCTGTGCAAGTCTTGTAATGGATTCTTCTACGTCTGATGAGGCCACCATCATTAAATCGGCAAGTTCATCAACGATGACAACAATAAATGGCAATAATGGCTGTTTATCATTTTCTTCAGCATTATGACGCATAATATGGTCGTTATACCCCTCAATATTACGTGTTCCGGTGTATGAAAACAATTCATACCGGCGCTCCATCTCACTGACAACCTTTTGCAAGGCTTGAGAAGCCTTTTTGGGATTCGTCACAACTGGTGCAAGTAAATGGGGTATCCCGTTATAAACATTTAGTTCAACCATCTTTGGATCGATCATCATTAATTTTACTTCATGTGGTTTTGCGCGCATTAAAATACTCGTAATAATGCCGTTAATACACACACTCTTTCCACTTCCTGTAGCCCCCGCTACAAGCAGATGCGGCATCTTGTTCAATTCAGCAATCACAGCTTCTCCTGTAATATCCCTGCCTAACCCAATTTGCAGTTTGGAATCAGGTTTTTCATTTTGAGTTGCTTCCAGTACTTCCCTTAAAGATACTACGGCAACTTCGGAATTCGGCACTTCAATCCCAATTGCTGATTTTCCAGGAATCGGAGCTTCCATTCTAATATCTTTTGCAGCAAGGGCTAGGGCTAAATCATCACTTAAACTGACGATTTTACTTACCTTTACCCCTACATCTGGATGTACTTCATATTTGGTAACAGCTGGGCCTAGATGAACTTGAGTTACTCGGGCTTTTACCCCAAAACTTTGGAAAGTACGCTCAAGTTTTGCTGCATTTGCATGGATTAACTCATATTCACCGCTTTGGTCCGTTTTTCTAGGAAGCCTTAACAACTTTAGGGGTGGGAGTTCGTATGCTGTATTTTCAATTTCTGTAAAGGTTATCGGCTGTGTAAGCTCTTCCTCTTCATTTTTTGCGGGAATATTCTCTCTTCCCTCGTCATTAGCGTTGATTATCGGCTGATCTTCATTGGAATAAGCTTTATCTGCAAAACTCGAAATAATCGGTTCTGGTGAAATGATTTCATCTGGTTCGTTTTGTTCCTGGTGATTTGTTTCTTCAGATTTTGATCTCGTTTTTCTATTCGTTTTTTCGGGCCGCTCATTTTTTCTTGCTTTTTTCCGATCCTGTTGATTCTGTTTCCATTCAGATAAATCTTGTTTAAATGCTTCCCACTGATTTTGCGAAAATCCGATTATCGTAGTAATTATTTTTCTTAAATAATCTCCAAAAGATTTTCCAGTTATCAGAATAAAGCCAATAATGATCAAAACAAATGCAATGATTTTAGCACCTGTTTCGGCAAAAAGGTAATAGCATAAGGCAAACATAACAGCCCCAATCATTCCACCGCCTAGGTCGGTTGAACTTGTTTGCCCTTTAATTTCCATCACATATAATTCCCATGTATTTTTAATTACACTTGGTTCCTTAAATTTCCCACCCTCTAAAAGTAAATGAAAAAGAGTTATATGGCTTAGTAAAAGGGTAGCAGAAATAACTAAGTACATTCCGATTAGTTTTGGATGAAACAAAAAAGGTAATGACCGCCTCCACATCAAATATGCACTAAGGATTATAAGTCCGATTAAGGATAACATATACCATTCACCCATCCAAAATCGAAAAAATAAAACTAATGCTTTTCCAACTGCCCCT
>DATFAH010000419.1:0-8226 GCA_035254805.1 Caryophanales bacterium
CAACAAAAATTAACAAAACTTGATAAAATCACCTAGAAACAACAGAAATTTTTCAACCAATTGGAGGTGCTTATGAAAGAGAAAGCTTTCACGCCGGATGAGGTGGCCCAAATATTTCAAATCTCCAAACATACAGTCTATGAGCTTATTAAAAGAGGAGAGCTTGCGGCCTTTAAGGTTGGAAACAAAATGAGGATCGAGCAGTCAGAGCTTGAAAGGTTTAAGGAAAGCACAAAAGCTCCAGCTAAAAAAAATCGAATCGAACAAACCAATACCTTAAACCTTAACCATCATCCAATAAGGCTTTTCGGAAGTCACGATTTGCTTGTAGAACATTTTGTAAAACAAGCATCACAAAACCTACAGTTTCCAATTCAGCCAACTTATATTGGCAGTCTAGAAGGTTTAATGATGCTTTATCGAAACCAATCAGACATCGCTGCCATCCATCTTCTAGATCCTTCATCCAAAGAATATAATCTTCCTTTTATTCATCAGTTATTCATCTATGAATCGATTACAGTTTTAAGATTTGCTGCAAGAGAGCAAGGTTTTATCGTCGCAAAGGGAAATCCAAAAGATATTTTTACTTTTCGTGATCTAACGAGAAAAGACGTTCAGTTTGTGAATCGCCAAAAAGGCTCAGGAACACGATTTTTATTGGATTCAAAATTAATGGCACATAACATTCACCCAGAAAAAATAAATGGATTTGAGAATGAGGAATGGAACCACTTAACAACTGCTTCTTACATAAGCAGAGGAATCGCCGATGTAACATTTGGAATCCGTTCTGCAGCTAGTCATTTAGGTCTTGATTTTATCCCAATTGCGAAAGAATATTTTGATCTTGTTTTCCGCTTTACAGAAAATAATCACAACAATTTAACCAGATTAATGAGCTATTTGCAATCTCTTCAATTTAAAGCCAGCCTAACAGATCTTGAAGGCTATGATATTCAAGACTTAGGAAAGATCATCTACCAAAAAGAGAAAACGGGGGAACCATCATGTTAAAAAAACGCTATATTGCAAGTCTTTTTATCTTCATGCTTCTTATTCTATCAGCCTGTGGAAATTCAAACACTGAACAAGCTTCTACAAAGAAAAAAACAGCAGAAAAACCGAAACCAACAGAAATGATCCTTGCTACCACAACCAGTACCCAAGACAGTGGATTGTTGGACGTTCTTATTCCTATGTTTGAAAAACAAAATAATGTAAAAGTAAAAACAGTTGCTGTTGGAACAGGGCAAGCACTTGAAATGGGAACTAAGGGTGAGGCAGATGTTCTTTTAGTTCACGCCCCAGCAGCCGAAGAAGCAGTAGTAGCCAGTGGAGACGCCATCAATCGGAAACGTGTGATGTATAATGACTTTATCCTTGTGGGACCAAATGAAAATCCAGCAGATGTCAGCGGACAAGATATTAAAGCAGCTTTCAAAAAACTGAATGATTCAAAGGCAACCTTTGTATCCAGAGGAGATGATTCAGGTACTAATAAAATGGAGCTAAGCATTTGGAAGGCTCTTAATATTACGCCCACAGGTGCTACATATGTTTCAACAGGACAAGGAATGGGAGCCACTCTAAACATTGCCTCTGAGAAAAATGGCTATACTTTAACAGATCGTGCTACATGGCTTGCCCAAAAGAAAAACTTAAACAACTTAAAAATCGTCGTTGAAGGCGGAAAGGATTTAATGAATATTTATCATGTTATGCAAGTAAATCCTGAGAAACATAAAATGGTCAACAGCAAGGATGCTGCTAAATTCGTTGATTTCATGGTCAATGATGAAACACTAAAAATAATCGAAGACTTCGGCAAAAAAGATTATGGACAATCATTATTCTTTAAGTATACGGAATAAACGGAGGCAATATGGAACTGATTATTGATGGATTAAAAAAAGCAATAGAAATGATTGAATCTGGCAATCAAGAGATTTTGCAAATCACCTTACTGACATTGCGAGTTTCGTTTGTTTCGATACTTTGCAGTACAATCATCGGTTTACCGGTTGGAATGTTTCTCGGTTTATCCAGATTTAGAGGAAAAAAGCTGCTTTTAATTCTGATCAATATCGGTATGGGGTTGCCTCCCGTTGTGGCGGGCCTGTGGATTACCATGCTTTTATGGCGCTCAGGCCCATTAGGCCATCTATCATTGCTGTATTCACCGACAGCCATTATCATGGCGCAAATACTTGTTTCCTTTCCGATCGTAACGGGACTGACAAGTTCTGCTTTTCAACAAATAAATGAAAAGATGCTTCTGCAATTAAAAGCGCTTGGAGCAACTAGATGGCAGACACTTCTCATTCTTTTAAAAGAGTCAAAGATTGCCATTATGGCTGCGATCATGGCTGGATTTGGCCGTGTCATTGCCGAAGTGGGTGCTGCGATGATGGTTGGAGGAAATATTCAAGGGGACACCAGAATTTTAACCACTACCATTGTCATGGAAGTTTCAAAGGGGAATTTTGATATTGCCCTTGCCCTTTCTTTTATCTTATTATCCATTGCCCTAATCATCACGGCCCTTTTAACCTTTTTTCAGCAAAGGAAGCGAATATCATGATGCCATTATTGGAGCTGCAGAATATAAAATATCAAGTTGGAACCAAGACCATCTTAAATATTCCATATTTCAGTATTCAATCTGGTGAATTTCTTGGAATCATGGGTCCTAATGGAGCAGGAAAAAGTACGTTACTTAAGGTTCTCGCCTTATTACAGGCAGAAAGTTGCAGCACCATTCTTTATCAAGGTGAATCCGTTCCTCCGCGTAAAGCACCACTCGAACTTCGGAGGAAATTTTCCATTGCCCTGCAGCAATCCTCTCTATTGGATACAACGGTGTTTCAAAATATCGCCATTGGCTTAAAGATCAGAAAGGTGCCAAAAGCGGCAATAAAAGAAAAAGTACATTGGTGGATGGACCAGTTCCAAATTAGCCATCTTGCAAAAAAGAATTCCCATCATTTATCTGGCGGAGAGGCCCAAAGAGTCAACTTGGCCAGAGCCATGATCATTGAACCAGAGATCCTTTTTCTGGATGAGCCATTTTCCGCTTTGGATTTTCCGACCAAGATCAAGTTAATGGAAGACTTTAAGCAAATCATGGTAAAGAGCCAAGTTACCACGATATTTGTCAGTCATGATTTGATGGAAATTGACTATTTAACCGAAAAACTAGCGATCATGGTTCAAGGAGAACTAAAACAATTTGGTTCAACAAAAGAAGTACTCGCACATCCCAATTCGAGTACCTCACCCTTTTTAAACGAATGGAAAAAATTTTACCCGCTAACATGTTAAAACCCCCTTTAACAGGGGGCTTTATTTTTTATAAATCTTTCGGAAACCACAGACAGACTGTTGTTCCTTTATTTATCTTACTTTTTACTTTAATTCTTCCTTGATGCGCATCCATCAGAGCCTTCACAATGGATAGGCCAATGCCAATGCCGCCTGTTTTTCGATCTCTTGATTTATCCCCACGATAAAAACGTTCAAAAATATGCGGGATGTCATCTTCAGCCATACCCGATCCTTCATCTTTAATCATAAAGCCGATATAATCATCCTGCTCTGATAAAATAGAAATCGTTACTTTCTTTTCTTCAGGTGTGTATTTCAATGCATTGTTTAGAATATTCGTCAAAATTTGAATAAGCCTATCCTTATCTGCCTTAAACCACTCTTCCTGAAGCGGCTCTTCAATATGCAGTTGAACTCCTTTTTGATTAAATAAAGGCTGAAACATTTCCCCAAGTGCCATTAGAATATGACCAGCTTCCAAATCCACTTTTTCGAGCTTGATTTGTGGATTTTCGGCTGCAAGCAGTTTTTCCAATTCATTTACAAGCCGAACAAGCCTCATTAATTCTTCATGACTTTGCTGCAGGCGGTTTGGCGTCGGCTCCCAAATTCCATCCTGGTATGCTTCAATTTGGCTTCGCAATGTTGCAAGCGGGGTTCTTAGTTCATGAGCTAAATCACCGGTAAACTGTTTTCTTAGCATTTCTTCCTTTGCCAGTGATTCTGCTAAATTGTTAAAAGATACTGCTAATTCCTTTACTTCAGTAGGTAATTTCGTTAATGGAATGCGGATATTTAGATTATGTTGTTTTAACTCTTTGGTGGCAAACGATAATTTTTTAAGTCCTGAGGTTAATGTTTTTGAAAAATATAAACTAAATATAATCGCTAATATGATCGTTAAACTTATAGCAGCATAAATATAAAGTTGAATTGTTTGTAAGAAAGTATTTTCCTCAGCAATTAGACCTTCAGGATAGTAAGCTACAAGCCTCCCAATAATTTTTTTATCAACAACAATATCATATGACTTAGAGCGCAACTTTTCATCTTCTATAACAGGCCCAGGTAATCCAAAACCATTCAATATCCCCCTAATGGATAATGAATTCCATTGCCTATAATTTCCATTATCGAAAATTTGGAAATAAAGTTGGTCATTCATTGCGTGTTCATGCATGAGTCCAAGGACAGTATTATTGGAAAATTGCCCAGATTTCCTGTATTCGAGTTCAATCTCATTGATCACTCTATGAATTTTTCTTTCCCGATTTTTATCCAAATAACTTTTAAAGCTTTCTTCAAAACCATATTGTATGAAAAAACTAACCACCAAGATGCCAATCATAGAGACAGTCAAAAAATAAAAGAGAATTCTAGACCGAAGTGTTTGCGGCATCCATTACCCCTCCAAATTTATAACCCATGCCAAAGACGGTCAAGATAAAAGTGGGCTGCCTTGAATCCAATTCAATTTTTTTCCGAAGGTTTTTAATATGCGTATCCACACTTCGTTCATACCCTTCATAGAACATTCCTTCATCTTGAATCTTTTCAAGAAGATCCATCCGACTATATACCCTGCCAGGATTTAAAGCCATATTGGTCAACAGCTTATATTCTATCGGTGTTAAATTGATAAATTGGCCGTTTACGGAAACTTCCTTTTTATCTAGATCGATGATTAACTGACCCCCATTAAACTCAAGCTTTTCTATTTTTTCTGTTTTCTTCACACGTCTTAAAATGGCTTGAATCCGTACGACCACTTCACGTGGACTAAATGGTTTTGCCACATAATCGTCCGCACCCATCACAATGCCATTAATCCGATCATCTTCAGTCGATTTTGCGGTAAGCATAAGGATTGGCACATCTGACTCTTTTCGGACTAAACGGCAAACCTCCTCGCCGGAAATATCGGGAAGCATCAGATCAAGGACCATTAAATCAGGGTTAACAGTTTTGATTTTTCGCAAAGCGTCAACCCCATTATCTGCTGTATGTATTTCATAGCCTTCCCTTTCAAGATAAGCTTCGAGGACTTCTATGATTCTTCTTTCATCATCTACAAGTAAAATTTTCATCATATTCCCTCCCACAACCATAATATATCATCTCTTTTTATTGATTTTTTCATCTTCACAAATTTCCCACAAGTTCTTCATAACATCTACAATCTTTCTCGATAAGATGAACTTACAAAAGAGGAGATTCTTTCTCTTTTATGAAATACTCAATTCAAGCTCAACCCTTAACAACCTCTCTTTTTTTACATATAGTGTCCCGATCGCTGGGATACTTATTTTTTTTGTGAAAAATATTCAATGCTCCTAGTTCTATCATATAGTATTCTTTAGATGGAAGGGTGCTGATATCATGAAAATTTCATTTAAAATTTAGCCCCATATTTAAAAGGAATTTATGAAAAGGTTTTACCTGCTTTCACAGAAAATCATATGGAGCTCAATCTTCATTGTGCTACGGACATTTACACCGACATTGACCCGATTCGGTTTGAGCAAGTCATTTTAAACCTTCTCGACAATGCCCGTAAATATTCTGAGCCATTTACCGAAACCGTCATTACGGTTCAACAACTTGGCGAGAAAATTTCGATTAAGATTAAAGATCAGGGTAAAGGCATTCCCGAAGAAGATCTACCAAGAATATTCGAGCGCTTTTATCGAGTCGATAAATCAAGGGCCAGAGCTCTTGGTGGAACAGGACTTGGTCTTTCAATTGTGAAAGAATTGGTCGAAGCGCACGGAGGAACGATTGAGGTAACAAGCAACCCGGATGAGGGGACGGTTTTTGAGATTATTCTTTAATAGATTGGCGGGCTTCATGACGTGTTCATGGTGGCCCTTTTTATGCTTCAGCAGTCTCTATGACGGATTCATAGTACGCGTTTTCAGTTTTTTTCATCTCGTTCGCGTTCCATGACACGTTCATGGTACGCGTATTCAGCTTTTTTCATCTCGTTCGCGCTCCATGACACGTTCATGGAGCGCATATTTAGATTTTTTCTCTTCGTTCGCGCTCCATGACCCGTTCATGGTGCGCATATTCTGTTTTTTTCTCCTCGTTCGCGCTCCATGACCCGTTCATGGAGCGCTTTTTCGGTTTTTTTCATCTCGTTCGCGCTCCATAACACGTTCATGGTACGCGTATTCGGTTTTTTTCATCTCGTTCGCGCTCCATGACACGTTCATGGAATGCGTATTCAGCTTTTTCATCTCATTCGCGATCCATGACGACTCAAATAAAAATAAAAGCACCCCCAGATCATTTTTTCAATCCGGGGGTGCTATTTTCGTTTATTCCATCCAATTCGTATGGAAGATTCCTTCTTTATCCACTCGTTGATAGGTGTGAGCACCAAAGTAATCACGCTGTGCTTGCAAGAGGTTTGCAGGCAATGTTTCGGTACGATAGCTGTCATAGTAAGCGATCGCGCTAGCAAACGCTGGAACTGGAATTCCACGTTCAATTGCAACAGAAATCACCTGGCGCAATGCTGCTTGGTAGCCTTCAACGATCTCTTTAAAGTAAGGATCTAATAATAGGTTGGAAAGTGCTGGTTCACGATCATAAGCGTCTTTAATTTTTTGTAAGAACTGGGCACGAATAATACAGCCGCCGCGGAAGATCATTGCGATATCACCATAGCGAAGATCCCAGCCATATTCTTCTGACGCTGCACGCATTTGCGCAAAGCCTTGAGCATATGAGCAAATTTTACTCATGTATAGCGCTTTGCGAACCGCTTCTATCAATTCTTCTTTATTGTCTGCAAATGGCTTCACTTCAGGGCCACTAAGAACTTTACTTGCTTTCACACGTTCATCCTTCATCGCCGAGATAAAACGGGCAAATACGGATTCCGTGATAATTGGCAGTGGAACACCTACATCTAATGCATTTTGGCTCGTCCATTTCCCTGTCCCTTTTTGTCCTGCTGTATCAAGGATCACGTCAACTAGCGGTTTCCCTGTTTCATCATCTTTTTTCGTAAAAATATCAGCAGTAATCTCAATTAAGTAGCTATCCAATTCACCCTTATTCCAGTCAGCGAAAACCTCGTGAAGTTCTTCAGCATTCAAGCCTAGAATATTTTTCATGATATAGTAAGCTTCACAGATTAACTGCATATCACCATATTCGATTCCGTTATGTACCATTTTCACGTAATGGCCAGCACCATTTGGTCCGATATACGTACAGCATGGGTCTTCATTTACTTTGGCAGAAATCGCTTCTAAGATTGGCTTCACAAGTTCATACGCTTCTTTTTTCCCGCCTGGCATAATTGAAGGACCTTTAAGTGCCCCTTCTTCCCCGCCAGAAACACCTGTGCCGATAAAATTGATTCCTAATTCTACTAGCTCTTGATTACGGCGAATCGTATCTTGGAAGAACGTATTTCCACCATCAATTAAAATATCATCTTTTTCGAGATATGGTTTCAAAGACTCAATTGTCGCATCCGTTGCGGCACCGGCTTTCACCATTAATAAAATTTTACGGGGTTTTTCAAGGAAATTAACAAATTCCTCAATCGTACGTGAGCCAACAAAGTTTTTCCCTTTTGCTTCATTATTTAAAAATTCTTCTGTTTTTTCATATGAGCGATTAAAAACAGCGACTGAATAGCCACGGTTTTCAATATTTAACGCAAGATTTTTTCCCATTACTGCTAAACCGATAACACCAATTTGTTGTGTAGACATATTCATTTCCTTTCTTTGCTATATTACATTACTACATAGAAATAAGATTAGCTGTTCTTTTCACCATTTGCAAATATTAACGTTAGCATTTCCATTCCATCTATTGACTACTCCAAATAAAACGATTACAATTTGATTATTCTAACATTTTCCTTAAGGAGGTATG
>DATFAH010000420.1:0-6633 GCA_035254805.1 Caryophanales bacterium
GAATGGTAAATTGATAGTAATCATCAAATTCTTCCTCTTCAGAATTGAGATTAATTCCATTATCAGATACCATTGATAAAGATTGGCGAATGGTATTAACCGCGATCCGCATATCTTTACTAAAAGCCTTTCTTTGAAGCTTTGGCTTTTTATTTTTATTTTCCAAAAGACGAACAACCCGATCTTCTGTTTGCTTGACATTGAGATTTTTTTCCATTATTTCTTCTAATAGCTTTAACTGTTTTTCAGGATCTTTTAATGGAATTAAGGACCTGGCATGACGTTCCGTTATCTGTTTATTTAATAATGCGTTCTGAACTTCCTGTGGCAATTTTAAAAGCCGCAGTTTGTTTGCAACTGTGGATTGCCCTTTGCCAAGTCTTTGTGCCAGTGCTTCCTGTGTTAAATGATGTAATTCTAATAATTTACCATATGCTATTGCTTCTTCAATCGGAGAAAGTTCTTCACGTTGTAAATTTTCGATCAAGGCAATCGATGCAGTCTCTGTATCATTTAAGCTTTTAATGATAGCTGGAACCATTTCCCAGCCGAGCTTTTTCATGGCACGCCAACGCCGCTCCCCTGCAATGATCTCAAATTGATTTACTTCAAATTCCCGAACAACAATTGGTTGAATAATCCCATGAATATGGATTGTTCGCGATAATTCCTCGATTTTCTCATCGTCAAACACGGTTCGCGGCTGAAAACGATTTGGAACAATACGATCTATTGGTATTTTTCTAATTTCCTCTTGTGGGTCCATTTTTTCCTCATTGTCCAAAACTTGCTCCTGCTCAACTTGCTCTCCTTTTTCACCGAGGCCAAATAAGCGTGTAAATGAATGCTTCATCCCCAACACCACCTTTTCGAAACTCCCTTTATATTAATTCTCTATAAAAATGGCTAGTTCCTGCCATCAACATACATTTTTATCCACGATCGTGTATTATACATTTAATCCTACACTTTATTCTATTGGCATTTTATTTGGTGTGCCAGGTTTGCGCGGATATTTTTTGGGTGTTTGTTTTTCTTTTTTTATGACAATGATATTTCGTTCACTTTTCTCAATCGGCAAAGTAAAAACAAACGTTTCTTCAACCTTCCCGCCTAAAAGCGTAATGGACTTTTTCCCGATATCCAGCTCTTCTTTCGCATTTGCTGCCTTCATGGCAATAAAATGCCCGCCGACTTTTACCAGCGGCAAACAAAGCTCACTTAAAATAGATAATCTTGCTACTGCTCTTGCTGAGACAACATCAAATGTTTCACGATATTCGGGATTTACTCCGAACGTTTCCGCCCGATCATGGATAAAATGGACTTTTTCTAGTTTTAAAACATTAGCAAGATGATTTAAAAAAGTAATCCGCTTATTTAATGAATCGACAATGGTTATTTCCAGGTGCGGGAAAGCGATTTTTAATGGAATACTTGGAAATCCTGCTCCTGCACCAACATCACATAAATGAATCGGCTTTGTCATGTCAAAGAAAAACGCAGCCGTAATCGAATCATAAAAATGCTTCAAGTAAACCTCTTCTTTATCTGTGATGGCAGTCAGATTCATTTTTTCATTCCACTCAACGAGGGTTTCAAAATACATTTCAAACTGATCGAGTTGCTGCGCGGTAAGGTTAATCCCCTTTTCCTTTAGACTTTCCTCAAATTGTTTCATCATCATTCGTCATTCTTCCTCGCTTTATAGACTTCTTGCATCAATTTTCGCAATTCGGCCTTGTTCTAAGTATACAAGAAGGATGGAGATATCCGCGGGGTTTACCCCGGAAATCCTTGATGCCTGGGCAATGGATAATGGTTTAATCATTTTTAGTTTCTGCTTTGCCTCGGTTGCAAGACCTGATATTGCCTCGTAATCGATATTCTCAGGGATCTTTTTATTTTCCATTTTCTTTAATCGATCTACTTGCTGCAGTGATTTTTCAATATATCCTTCATACTTGATTTGAATTTCGACTTGTTCTTTTACTTCTTCCTCTAGTAAACCATTTTGTGGAATCAATGATTCAAGAAGTTCATAAGTCATTTCAGGCCGCTTCAATAGATCAGACGCCCGAACTCCATCCTTCAACTCACTTCCACCTAAGCTTTTGATCAAATCTTGCACTTCTTGGGTAGGCTTAATAATGATGGAACGTAATCTTTTCTTTTCAGCCTCAATTGATTCCTTCTTGGCGGAAAATTTCTCATACCTCTCACCTGAAATAAGCCCAATCTGATAACCGATTTCCGTTAATCGTAAATCAGCATTATCATGACGGAGAAGAAGTCTATACTCAGCCCTTGAAGTCAGCAATCTGTACGGCTCGTTTGTTCCTTTTGTAATTAAATCATCTATTAACACACCGATATAGGCATCAGAGCGGCTTAAAATCACTTGTTTTCGGCCTAATGCATTTAATCCAGCATTTATTCCTGCCATGATTCCTTGTCCTGCTGCTTCCTCGTAACCAGATGTTCCATTAATTTGGCCTGCTGTATAAAGGTTTTTGACGATTTTTGTTTCTAATGTTGGCCAAAGTTGTGTTGGGACGATCGCATCATACTCAATGGCATATCCTGCTCTCATCATTTGAACCTTTTCAAGTCCTGGGATGGTTTTTAAGATTTGCTGTTGAACATCCTCAGGTAAACTGGTTGAAAGCCCTTGAACGTAAACTTCCTTTGTGTTCTTGCCCTCTGGCTCCAGAAAGATTTGATGGCGCGGTTTATCATTGAAACGAACTACTTTATCTTCAATGGATGGACAATATCGTGGTCCTGTTCCTTTTATCATTCCTGAAAACATTGGTGAACGGTGAAGATTTTCATCAATTAATTGATGTGTCAGTGCATTTGTATACGTTAACCAACATGGAAGCTGATCAGTAATATATTGGGTTGTTTCATATGAAAAAGCTCTTGGTGTTTCATCACCAGGCTGAATTTCTGTTTTGCTGTAATCAACGGTAAGGCTGTTCACTCGTGGCGGTGTCCCTGTTTTGAATCGGACTAATTCAAAACCTAATTCCTCCAAGTCTTCAGAAAGTTTGACTGATGGCTGCTGGTTATTAGGACCACTGGAATATTTCAAGTCACCTAATATGATTTCTCCTCTTAAATATGTACCAGTTGTTATCACAACGGTTTTAGATCGATATATAGCACCCGTTTGTGTCATCACACCCTGCGAGATGCCATCTTCAACAAGGAGATGCTCGACCATTCCTTGCATGAGTGTCAAATTTTCTTCGTCTTCAAGTGTTTTTTTCATTTCATGCTGATAAGCAAATTTATCAGCCTGTGCCCGGAGTGCACGGACAGCAGGGCCTTTACCCGTATTCAACATTCTCATCTGAATATAGGTTTTATCAATATTTCTACCCATTTCCCCGCCAAGTGCATCAATTTCACGGACAACTATGCCTTTTGCAGGTCCGCCAACAGAAGGATTACATGGCATAAAAGCAATCATATCAAGATTGATGGTTAAGAGTAGGGTTTTAGCACCCATTCTTGCTGCTGAAAGCCCTGCTTCACAGCCTGCATGGCCTGCTCCAACGACAATAACGTCATAATTACCAGCTTCGTATTGCATTTTTTTCTTCCTTTCGGGTTTTTCCCTTTTCATATAAATAAAATCTATTTTCCTAAACAAAATTGAGAAAATAACTGATCAATAAGGCTTTCATGTACACTTTCACCGATAATTTCACCAAGCAGCTCCCATGTTCGAGTTAGGTCAATCTGGACAATATCAATGGGAATCCCTATTTCAATACCTTCAAGTGCCTCGCTAATGGAATGTAATGCTTGATTTAACAGGGCGATATGACGACTATTGGAAACATAGGTCAAATCGTCTGCTTCGATAAAACCTGAAAAGAATAACGAGGCAATCGCCTCTTCTAATTCATCTACCCCACGATCCTCAAGAAGTGATGTGATAACCATTTTATGATTGGAAGCAAGTTCCCTTACTCTATCCATATCAATTTGCTGCGGGAGATCGGTTTTATTAATAATAACAATGACATCCATTCCTTCAACAGCCTGAAAAAGATTTTCATCTTCAGCTGTTAAATCATCCGCATAATTTAAGACAAGCAATAGTAAATCTGCTTCTTTTAACACCTGACGGGAGCGTTCCACGCCAATCCGCTCGACAATATCTTCTGTTTCTCTGATTCCCGCTGTATCTAAAAGTCGTAATGGAACGCCTCTAACATTGACATACTCTTCAATTACATCACGAGTTGTTCCGGGAATATCGGTAACAATTGCTTTATTTTCATGTACTAAACTATTTAATAAAGATGATTTTCCAACATTAGGACGTCCGATAATAACCGTCGATAAACCTTCTCGTAAAATTTTCCCCTGCTGTGAGGTTTGTAAAAGCTTTTTTATTTCCCTTTGTACGAACAATGCTTTTTCCTTTAACATACGATGGGACATTTCTTCTACATCTTCATATTCCGGATAATCAATATTCACTTCGACATGGGCAAGTGTTTCTAATATTTCCTGTCTTAATTTTTTGATTAGTTTAGACAGGCGCCCTTCCATTTGTCCAAGTGCAACGTTCATGGCCTTGTCTGTTTTTGCCCTAATCAAATCCATAACAGCTTCAGCCTGTGATAAATCAATCCGCCCATTTAAAAATGCTCTCTTTGTAAATTCACCAGGTTCAGCAAGCCTTGCCCCATGATTTAAGACAAGTTGTAATACACGGTGAACAGAGACAATCCCACCGTGACAATTGATTTCAACTACATCCTCTTTCGTAAAGGTTTTTGGGCCTTTCATGACAGATGCCATTACTTCCTCAACCACTTGTCCACTATTAGGATCGACCAAATGACCATAATGAATCGTATGAGTCGGCACTTCCTTCAACCTTTTGTCATTTAAACCGATAAATAATTGATCCGCAATTTCAATTGCTCCCTCTCCGCTCAATCGGACAATAGCAATTGCCCCCTCACCCATTGGCGTCGAAATCGCCGCAATTGTATCAAACTCCATCCCATTCGCCTCACTTATAAATCCTGCTTTTAAAAAAACCGCCCATTTATCTCAAATTAATAGAATATCATGTTTTCACAAAAGGCATTCTACATTTTAGGATAATTACCCACAAAATTAAACCCACTTCCTATCATTTTAACTTATCCACATGTGAATAACAAACGAAGGATGTATAGATTGATACAAAAAAACACCCTATCAAACGATAGGATGTTTTCGCCTTTACTATCTCACTGGTGAAATAACGATGAATCGATGTGGTTCTGATCCATCAGAGTACGTTTTTACACGTTTATTTTCGGCTAAAGCAGTATGAATGACTTTACGCTCATAAGAAGGCATTGGTTCTAAAGTAACATTTTTCCCTGTTTTTATCGCTTTTTGAGATAGTCGCCATGCTAGTTGAACTAAGGTATCATTTCTTCTTTTACGATAGTCTTCGGCATCTAATATGACGGTTAAGTATTGGTCAGAATAACGATTCAGCACTAACTGAGTTAAATACTGTAAGGAATTGAGGGTTTGCCCTCTTTTTCCAATTAATAGCGCTATTTTTTCCCCTGTTAATGTGAAAAGGATATGCTTTCCATCTTGTTTTACCTCAATTTCAATTGGGGCACCCATTTGTTCGCTGACTTGAATTAAAAAATTCTTCGCCTCTTCGATAGGATCAATTTTTACTGTTACTTTAACAATTGCTGGACGGGATCCAAAAATACCGAAAATCCCTTTTTTGCCTTCATCAATAATTGAAATATCTGTGCGGTCTTTAGTTGTTTTTAGTTGAGCTAAAGCTGATTCTACTGCTTCTTCGACGGTTTGTCCTGTAGCAGTTACTTGTTTCACTTCTTTGCTCCTCCCGCTTTACCGGATGCTGGTGTGTTTTTGAGCTCCGGACCTTTAATAAAGTAAGTTTGAACAATCATGAAAATATTACCAACTACCCAATATAATGATAGGGCCGCTGGGAAACTTATTGCAAAAACAACAATCATAATCGGCATCATCCAAAGCATCATCGCCATTTGCGGATTCTGATTCGCGGTTCCTGCCATCATCATTTTTTGCTGAATAAATGTTGTGATCCCTGCAATTATCGGCAAAATATAAAATGGGTCTTTATCTCCCAAATCAAACCAAAGAAAATTATCATTGGCAATTGCAGTTGTTCTTGAAATTGCGTGGTAAAAACCAATTAAGATAGGCATTTGGATTAATATCGGAAAACAACCTGCCATTGGATTCACACCATTTTTTTGGAAAAGAGCCATTGTTTCTTGCTGTAATTTTTGCTGCGTTTTTTGATCCTTGGAACTATATTTCTTTTTAAGTTCTGCTAATTCTGGCTGCAAGGCCTGCATTGCTTTAGAACTTTTCGTTTGTTTGATCATTAATGGCAAAATCACTAAACGGATGATGATCGTAACAACAATAATGGATAATCCAAAACTGCCGCCCAAAAGAACGGCCACTTTTGTAATAAACCATGATAATGGATAAACAATATATTGATTCCAAACACCAGTACTTTCTGGGGTAATCGGCTGCTTAATTTGGTTACATCCTGCTAATAACAAGAATATGGAAAGCAACCCGATT
>DATFAH010000421.1:0-9292 GCA_035254805.1 Caryophanales bacterium
GTTAGAAATTTTCTTTTATTATGGATATGCGAAGGAAATCGATCTGCAAACGAGGTGTGAAAGATGAAAAGAATTGGTGTTTTAACAAGTGGAGGAGATTCACCAGGGATGAATCCGGCAATACGTGCAGTTGTAAGAAAAGCCATTTTTCATGATTTAGAGGTGTATGGGATTTATGGTGGATATTCTGGCCTAGTGAATGGAAATATAAAGAAGCTTGAACTTGGTTCTGTTGGTGATATTATTCATCGTGGAGGAACGATGCTTTATTCAGCCCGCTTACCAGAGTTTAAAAATAAAGATGTTCAACAAAAAGGGATTGAACAATTAAAAGCACATGGAATCGAAGGCCTAGTGGTGATTGGTGGAGATGGATCATACCGCGGGGCGAAAACTTTATCAGAACAGGGATTTCCATGTGTAGGCATACCAGGAACAATTGATAATGACATTCCAGGCACAGAATTTACAATTGGTTTTGATACCGCATTGAACACAGTGATTGAAGCGATTGATAAAATTCGTGATACCGCAACCTCTCACGAAAGAACATTTATTATTGAAGTGATGGGGAGAGATGCTGGGGATCTTGCCTTATGGGCTGGACTTGCTGGCGGTGCAGAGACCATTTTAATACCTGAAGAAAACTATGATATGAATGAGATTGCAGCACGCCTTCGAAAAGGGCATGAGCGTGGAAAAAAACACAGTATCATTATTGTTGCAGAAGGTGTTTGTAGTGGAATCGAATTTGGTAAAGAACTAAAAGAAAAAACAAATTTCGATACAAGGGTGTCAGTTCTCGGACATATGCAGCGGGGTGGTTCACCAACTGCATTTGACCGTGTACTCGCAAGCCGCTTAGGTGCAAGGGCTGTGGAACTTTTAATAGAAGGTAGTGGCGGCCGAGCAGTGGGGATAGAGAAAAATAAGATTGTTGATTATGACATTATTGAGGCATTAAGTCAAAGCCATAAAATAGATAATAGCCTCTATCGACTTTCACAAGAATTATCCATATAAAAAGTGCTGCAAGGTTTTTTGAATTGATTTTTCAGCTATTTAACCTTTTCTGTGTTTTGGATAGATAAATGGGAGGAAATATAAATGTTACGTAAAACAAAAATTGTTTGTACAATCGGACCCGCAAGTGAAAGTGTTGAAAAATTAACTGAATTAATTAGGTCTGGAATGAATGTTGCACGCTTGAATTTTTCTCATGGTGATTTTGAAGAGCATGGTACTCGGATCAAAAATATCCGTGAAGCAACAAAGCTTACCGGAAAAACAGTTGCGATTTTACTTGATACAAAAGGCCCGGAAATACGAACACATAATATGGTTAATGGTGCAATCGAACTTCAAGCTGGAAAAGAAATCATTGTTTCCATGGATGAAGTCGAAGGAACAGCCGAAAAGTTTTCTATTACATACCCAGGACTAATTGATGATGTACACAACGGGTCAAGTATCCTTTTGGATGATGGTTTAATTGGTCTAGAGGTTTTAAATATTGATAAAACTGCAAATCAAATTACGGCAAAAATTTTAAATAGCGGCACATTAAAGAATAAAAAAGGTGTCAATGTTCCTGGTGTTTCCGTAAACTTACCAGGAATAACTGACAAAGATCGACAAGATATCATTTTTGGGATTGAGCAGGATATTGATTTTATCGCAGCATCTTTTGTTCGGCGTTCAAAAGATGTATTAGAAATTCGTCAATTGCTGGAAGAAAATAATGCGGCCCATATACATATCATTCCGAAGATTGAGAACCAGGAAGGAGTCGATAATATTGATGAAATTCTTGAAGTATCTGACGGTTTAATGGTTGCACGTGGAGACCTTGGTGTTGAGATCCCAGCTGAGGAAGTGCCACTTGTTCAAAAAATGCTGATTAAAAAATGTAATTCTTTAGGAAAGCCGGTTATTACAGCAACACAAATGCTGGATTCTATGCAGCGTAACCCAAGACCAACACGTGCTGAGGCAAGTGACGTAGCAAATGCAATTTTTGATGGCACAGATGCGATCATGCTTTCAGGTGAAACTGCCGCAGGATTATATCCTGTTGAAGCGGTCCAAACGATGCATAACATTGCATCTCGTGCAGAACAAGCATTGGATCATAAAAAAATCCTATCATCACGCAGTAAAGATACTGATCATAATGCTACCGATGCGATTGGCCAATCTGTTGCTTATACAGCATTAAATCTTGAAGTGAGCTCTATTATTACACCGACAGAAAGTGGCCACACAGCGAGAATGATTTCTAAATATCGGCCAAAGGCACCCATTGTGGCTGTTACAGCTAACGCTTCTGTATCAAGACGATTATCCCTTGTTTGGGGAGTGTATTCCCAAATAGGTAAAGAAGCAACCACAATTGATGAAATGCTTGATATCGCAGTCGAGGAGAGCTTAAACAGTGGAATAGTGAAACATGGTGATTTAGTAGTGATTACGGCTGGAGTTCCAGTTGGAGAAGCAGGGACAACGAACTTGATGAAAATCCATATTGTTGGTGACATTTTAGCTAAAGCACAAGGCATTGGAAGAAAATCTGCATTCGGAAAAGCGGTACTGGCCCATAATGCTAAAGAGGCATTAGATAAGGTCAAAGAAGGTTCGATTCTTGTCACAATCGGATCTGATCGTGAAATGGTTCCAGCCATTGAGAAATGCAGTGCATTGATCACACAGGAAGGTGGATTAACCAGCCATGCAGCAGTAGTTGGTCTTAATCTCGGAATACCTGTTATTGTTGGGGTTGATAACGTAATGTCACTAATAAAAGATGGTCAAGAAATAACGGTAGATTCGGCAAGAGGTGTTATCTATAACGGACACGCAAGCGTACTATAATAAAGAAGGGTTTATCCCTTCTTTTTTCATATCATCTAAAAAAGGAGTCCTAATATGCGTTATTTGCTCTTATTAATCATTCTTGTACCTGCTGCAGATATTGGTTTTTTATTTTTTTCTGGAAAAATGATTGGAATTATACCAACAATCATCTTTATTTTTTTAACAGGCATTATTGGAGCATATTTAGCAAAAAAAGAAGGACTGTATACGATTCAAAAAGCACAGCAGCAACTAAGAAATGGACAAATTCCAGGTGAAGCTGTGTTGGATGGAATTTGTATTCTGATTGGAGCAACCCTTCTAATCACTCCTGGGTTTATGACAGATATTCTAGGATTCTTAATGCTACTACCTTTAACCAGGAAATTTTTCAAAATGCTCATGAGGAATTCCTTCAAAAGATGGATTGAGCGCGGAAACATAAAAATCATAAAATAAAAATGTCAGCTTTCCTTTAAGCTGACATTTTTTGATAGAATAAGTAAGTATGAATTTTTGAACTTAGATAACTGTCTAGCTTCAGCACCCTAACGGCTAGTGTTCTTCGCTCTTTGCCCTCCGCCGCTCACCAGGGTGCTTCCCGCTTTTCTGGTTTATTTTACTTCTTCTTTTCCTTTTATAAAACTCCAAACATCTTGAATAACATTTGCACGATACAATGTTGTAATGATCACTAGAGTAACAGGTCCAACGATTAATCCTAAAAATCCGATTAATTTAAACCCGACAAATAAAGCAATCAAAGTTGCAAGCGGATCAAGACCAATGCTCGAGGAAAGAATTTTCGGTTCCATGATCTGTCTTTGAACCAATACAATTAGATAAAGGACACCTAGGCCAATTGCAAGCCCCATATCTCCGCCAATTGCAGCATAAATGATCCATGGAACAAAAACAGCACCAGTCCCGAGATATGGAATGATATCAACGATTCCTGTAACAAGGGCAATCGTAATCGCATAGTCAACCCGCAGTATTAGTAATCCTACTAAGATAATGACTGTAGTAATTGAAATAAGGGTTAATTGAGCTTTTGCAAAACCAAATAATGCTTTTTTTAAATCAATAAATACTTTTCGACCACTTTCTTTTGCTTTATCAGGGAGAAGCCTGCCGCAAAATTCCGATAGTCTGTACCAGTCTTTGCTGATAAAAAAAGTAGCCAGCAGAGAAAAGATTAGGACAGTCGCTGCATTCGGAAACCAGGATAAAATATTAGGAATATTACCGAAAAAGTTTTGAATAAATGAGCCAACGGTCGAGCCAATTCTTTGTCCCACATTTTGAATGTTGGACATGATTGTGTCTTGTTGGCCTGCATCCAGCTTATCAAAGAAGCTTGTTAGTTGATTATAGAATGGAATAATCTGAGCAGCAAAAACGTCTTCGACATAGGCGATTAAAGTATCTAGATGTTCTGGTACAACTTTAGCCAGATAGTTCGCACCTGAAACAATTTCAGCAATAAGAAGGGTTATTAACCCGGCAAACAAAGCAAAAATAATAATGAGGCCTATAAATACTGCTAGAGCACGGGGCATTCGTCCTTTTTTTTCAAAGAAATTAACTAGCGGATTAATCAAAAAAGCGATCACTAGACCGATCAAAAAAGGATACGTGATTTTTGATAGGTACACAAATGCAAAAATCGAAATAATGATAATACCAATTACAAATAAGAACCTTAGGGCACGATTTATGTATGTGCGATTCAATATCTTTCCTCCTTCTTCATTGATAGAAAGTAATTATATTTTACCATTACATAAGAATAAAAGCATAATCTTCCAGTGAATACTGGAACAATTTATATACCATACGAAAAAGTCTAGGAGAAGTTTCTTTTCTTTGAATTTTTTGTACCAGATGGAAAAAGAATTATAAAGCAGGTGTAAAATGTTTAATCAACCATTCTTATTCTTAATTTTATTGTTAATTATCGGATTTATAGCGAAGAATAACTCATTAATGATATCTGTTGCAGTTCTAATCATAATAAAATTCAGCGGTGCAGGAGGAAAAGTTTTTTCGTTTATTCAAATGAAAGGCATTAATTGGGGGGTAACAATTATTACAATTGCTGTTTTAGCTCCAATTGCAAGCGGGAAAATCGGTTTTAAAGATCTATCAGATGCATTTAAATCACCATATGCCTGGATCGCTTTAGTTTCTGGAATGGCAGTTGCTTTGTTAGCAAAAGGAGGTGTTGCCCTACTAGCTAGTGATCCGCAAATAACAACGGCACTAGTTATCGGCACAATTCTTGCAGTAGCTTTATTTAAGGGAGTGGCAGTCGGTCCATTAATCGGAGCTGGCATTGCCTTTGTCGTAATGAAAATGATTGAAAATCTAAAATAGTTTTTTTGCAAAATAATATTTTTTTTGTATTTTCTGAACTCGACCATTCACAAAAATCAGATAATTGTTTATAATAGAACTTGTAAGCGCATCCTTTTTAAGTAAAATTCTATTATTACATTACTTGGCTTGTAAATTATTCTACTATTTTGTGAAGTTAAGGTGCCTCGTGTTTAAGCTAACAGTCAGATGAATTTTTTTCTAAAAAGAAAGCGCAAAAAAAAAAGAAAGCCGCTTTAACTCTTAATATTGACATCAGATGTATACCTTTGTAGGAAAAGCCTTAACTTTACGGGGATGCTATTTCTATCATGCTAAGGTTTTAACGCTTAGCAGGATAATAGTACAAATGGGCAATGGGGAAATTAATCAGAAGGAGATGTTAAGTATGACAGTCACACGTGGTCTTGAAGGGGTAGTGGCTACAGCTTCCTCTATCAGTTCTATCATTGATGATACGCTAACATACGTTGGCTATAATATTGATGATTTAGCAGAAAATGCAACTTTTGAAGAAGTAATTTATCTACTATGGCACCGAAAATTGCCAAGGCAACCTCAACTTGAAGAACTTAAGAAACAACTATCTGAAAATGCTGCATTACCTACAGAAGTATTAAACCACTTTAAAATGTACCCAATTCAACATGTCCATCCGATGGGGGCATTAAGAACAGCTGTATCCCTATTGGCTTTATATGATGAAGAAGCTGACAAGATGGATGATGAAGCAAATTATCGCAAGGCCATTCGTCTACAGGCTAAAATGTCTACACTTGTCACTACATTTGCCCGTGTTAGAAAAGGACTTGAGCCAGTTGCACCAAGAGAAGATTTGAGTTTTGCAGCAAACTTCCTTTATATGTTGTCAGGCAAAGAGCCAGAAGCTATTGCTGTTGAAGCATTCAATAAAGCATTAGTGTTACATGCTGACCATGAATTGAATGCATCTACCTTTACAGCCCGTGTCTGTGTTGCTACTTTATCAGATGTTTATTCTGGTATTACTTCAGCTATTGGTGCCCTAAAAGGCCCTTTACATGGTGGAGCGAACGAACAGGTAATGAAGATGCTTACTGAAATTGGAAGTCTTGATAACGTAGATTCGGTCATTCATGAGAAACTTACAAATAAAGAGAAAATCATGGGGTTCGGCCACAGAGTTTATCGTAAGGGTGACCCGCGTGCTAAACACTTGAAAGCAATGTCTGAGAAATTAACTGAACTTACTGGTGAACCTGAACTTTATGAAATGTCGGTTCGAATTCATAGCATTGTGACTGGAGAAAAGAATCTTCCGCCAAATGTTGATTTCTATTCTGCTTCTGTTTACCATAGTCTAGGCATTGATCATGATTTGTTTACTCCAATTTTTGCTGTGAGCCGTGTTTCTGGCTGGCTTGCACATATTTTAGAGCAATATTCGAATAACCGATTGATTCGCCCACGTGCAGAATATGTTGGCCCTGGTATGCAACAATACGTACCAATCGATCAAAGGAGTTAATATAAACGTTGTTTTATATTAATTTGAAAAATGAATGTAATATGACGGTTGATAAGGTTAGAAGCTAATGCCTTCTAGCCTTGGATTCATTCTTTGGAAAAAGCTACTATTTCATTAAATTTTTTCTACATATCAGGAGGGGGAAGAGGAAAAATGCAAGGTGAAAAAATTACGGTAAATGATGGTGTGTTAAACGTTCCAAATAATCCAGTTATCCCATTTATTGAAGGGGATGGAATTGGTCCAGATATTTGGGCAGCTTCATATCGGGTTTTAGATGCTGCAGTTGAAAAAGCTTATAAAGGTGAGCGTAAAATTGTTTGGAGAGAAGTGTTAGCAGGAGAGAAGGCATTCAATCAAACTGGCGAATGGCTTCCACAAGAAACACTTGATGTGATTAATGAGTATTTAATCGCCATTAAAGGACCTTTAACAACTCCTATTGGTGGGGGAATTCGTTCATTAAACGTAGCACTTCGTCAACAGTTAGATTTGTTTGTTTGCTTACGACCTGTAAGATGGTTTGAAGGTGTTCCATCACCAGTTAAACGTCCACAGGATACAGATATGGTTATTTTCCGTGAAAACACAGAAGATATTTATGCTGGTATTGAATTTGAAAAAGGATCAGAAGCAGTTGAAAAACTAATTAACTTCTTACAAACTGAAATGGGTGTAACCAAAATCAGATTCCCAGAGACTTCTGGTATTGGTGTTAAACCAGTTTCTGAAGAAGGAACAACACGTCTTGTCCGTGCTGCTATTAATTATGCTATTAAAGAAGGACGTAAATCTGTAACACTTGTTCATAAAGGAAATATCATGAAGTTTACAGAAGGTGCCTTTAAAAACTGGGGCTATGAACTAGCTGAAAAAGAATTTGCTGATCAAACTTTCACTTGGGCACAATATGACCGCATTAAAGAAGAACAAGGTACAGATGCTGCGAATAAAGCACAAGCTGATGCAGGAGCTGCTGGCAAAATTATCGTAAAAGACTGTATTGCTGATATCTTCTTACAGCAGATTTTAACTCGTCCACTTGAATTTGATGTTGTTGCTACTATGAACTTAAATGGTGACTTTATGTCTGATGCCCTTGCTGCACAAGTTGGGGGAATTGGTATTGCCCCAGGAGCAAACATCAACTATGAAACAGGCCATGCGATTTTTGAAGCAACACACGGCACTGCTCCAAAATATGCTGGACTTGATAAAGTAAATCCATCTTCTGTTATCCTATCTGGTGTTTTAATGCTTGAGCATTTAGGTTGGAATAAAGCAGCTGCATTGATTACTAATTCAATGGAGAAAACAATTGCTTCTAAAGTTGTAACATACGATTTTGCTAGGTTGATGGATGGAGCAACAGAAGTGAAATGTTCTGAATTTGGTGATGAGCTAATCAAAAATATGGACTAAGAGTGCGGAATGGTATTTAATAGTTATGTATAAAAATGTTTAATTTAGGTGAATGCCAAATTAAATAAATATGGTTAGAAGGGAAGATGGTTATCGTGTCTTTAAAACGTAAAAAGATTTCCGTTATCGGCGGTGGATTTACTGGCGCTACTACAGCCTTTTTAGTTGCACAAAAAGAATTAGGGGATGTCGTTTTAGTTGATATTCCTCAAATGGAAAATCCTACAAAAGGAAAAGCATTAGATATGCTTGAAGCAAGCCCTGTTCAAGGCTTTGATGCTAATATCATCGGTACATCTAACTACGAAGATACGAAGGATTCTGATGTTGTTATCATCACTGCAGGTGTTGCTCGTAAACCTGGGATGAGCCGTGATGATTTGGTCCAAATTAACCAAAAAGTAATGAAAAATGTAACGCAGGAAATTGCAAAATATTCTCCAAACTGCTTTATCCTTGTGTTAACAAATCCTGTTGATGCCATGACATATACGGCATTCAAGGAATCCGGTTTCCCTAAAAACCGCGTAATTGGTCAATCTGGTGTTCTAGATACAGCTCGTTTTAGAACATTTGTTGCTCAAGAATTAAACATTTCTGTTAAAGATATTACTGGTTTCGTTTTAGGTGGGCATGGTGATACAATGGTGCCGCTTACTCGTTATTCATTTGCAGGTGGAGTTCCGCTTGAAACGTTAATTCCAAAAGATCGCCTTGAGAAAATCGTTGCTCGTACAAGATCAGGCGGCGGTGAGATTGTTAACCTGCTTGGAAATGGTAGTGCATACTATGCTCCAGCTGCAGCACTTGTTGAAATGGCTGAAGCGATTCTAAAAGATCAACGCCGTGTTCTACCTACAATTGCCTACCTTGAAGGCGAATATGGATATGATGGCGTATATCTCGGAGTTCCAACGATTGTTGGAGGAAACGGAATCGAGCAGATTATCGAGTTAGAACTTACTGATGATGAAAAAGCTGCCTTAGACAATTCTTATGAAGCAGTTAAAAGTGTAATGGCTGTTTTAGTTTAATAAAGAAAAAAATTCGGGGATGATTCCCCGAATTTTTTTCAAAATTTATTAACTGAAAAATCCGAAAATTAAACTCTTTATTTTTTACGAATGAATC
>DATFAH010000422.1:0-3213 GCA_035254805.1 Caryophanales bacterium
TTTATTGTTATTTAAGGGAATATTAAATCTTACTTAAAAAATGACCTACAATATTCTAATTTAGTAGGATTTGAAAATGTATTTAAAATAGGGAGATGAGTTTTATGAAAAGAATCTTATCCGTTTCCAAACAAACTGAAATGATTCAGCCTTCAGCTTTGGGAATGTTAAGTAAGGTACCACAGGTTACTATTTTCTTCTGGATCATAAAGGTATTATGTACAACTGTAGGTGAAACGTTTGCTGATTTTCTAAATTTCAATCTTGGATTTGGGTTAACACTTACTACTGTCATTATGGGTGTAGCGTTTTTCATTGTTTTGTTTCTTCAATTCAGAGCAACGAAATATCGTCCAAGTATTTATTGGCTTACAGTTGTGCTAATAAGTGTTTTTGGAACGTTGGTAACGGATAATTTGACAGACGGCATGGGAGTACCACTTGAGCTTAGTACAGCAGTTTTCTCTGTGTTGTTAGGATTAACTTTTCTTTTTTGGTATATTAGTGAACGAACACTTTCAATCCATTCAATTTTTACAAGAAAAAGAGAAATTTTCTATTGGCTGACCATACTTTTCACATTTGCACTTGGAACAGCGGTTGGTGATTTATATTCCGAACAACTTGGTTTTGGCTATCTTAAAACAGGATTAACAGTCATTGTTATCATCGCTTGTATATTCTTATCATGGAAAATAAAATTGGATGGGGTACTAGCATTTTGGGTTGCGTACATTTTGACTCGTCCGCTTGGAGCATCTTTAGGAGATTACCTTTCTCAATCAAAAATGAATGGTGGGTTAGGTTTAGGAACCACACTTACGAGTGTCATTTTCCTTGTGGCCATCTTAGCAATCATCATTTTTCTTGCTGTTTCAAAAATTGATATGGATGCCAAAAATAAAAAATCAGAAACGAACCAAACAAAGGTTAGTAAGAAAAATGTATTAGTTCAAACTATTATAACACTTTGCATTTTTCTAGTTGTGGGTATCGGCGGTTATATTTGGCGAAGTAATGAAATTGCATTGCCATCTACTGCTACTAAAGCGACATTAGCTGGACAGTTATCAGATTTTGTTAAAATTGAAGGTAACATGCTAAATAATGTAAATTTTGCCGATTTTGCTTCAGCGAAAAAAGGTGCTGACAATTTGGAACATCAATGGGATACATCGGAGGCCAGGCTTAGGAAAATAGATGGTACCACATGGACGAAAATAGATGGTACCATTGACGTAGTTTTAGCTGCTGTTCGTTCTTCAAACCCAGATGCAAGGAAATGCAAATCCACTTTAAATAATTCGCTTAGTGTTATAAACGGAGCAAATAAATAATATTTTTCCTCAACTATACTATGGGGTACGGTTAACAACATGATGTTTTAATTTGAAGTGCCTTTATTATTCTGTAAGGAAAAAACATTTGGCTTGTGGCGGTACTTTTCAGGTCATATATAATTGCTCCCTACCCAGTTTGTCCAATATAGTGATTCGGTTTAGTAACAACAGGGATAAGCCTTACCTAATTCGTCATCATAAAAGACATGTTTATTTATCTACCAAAACAAAAAAGATCTAAGACATCGAAAAAAAGAAAGAAGGCTATTATGGGAGAACATATTATTGCATTTATTTTAGGTATGGTCGAAGGGTTAACTGAATATCTACCGGTATCATCAACTGGACACATGATACTGGTCGGGCATTTGCTTGGATTTGAAGGAGATAAAGCAAAAACTTTTGAAATTATCATCCAACTTGGAAGCATGTTAGCTATACTCTTCCTGTTCTGGAAAAGGTACCTTTCCCTACTCAACTTTAAAACAATTGGAAAACCTGAAAAGAAGTTAGACATCATACACATAATAGTAGGTATCATTCCGGCAGGAATTGCAGGAGTACTCTTGCACCATGCAATAAAAAAATATTTATTTGCAGATTATATTGTAGTTATAACGCTTATCTTAGGGGCTATTCTCATGATTTTTGCAGAGAAGAAAAAAACAACTGTTACAGCAGAAACTGTTGATGACTTATCATATGGACAGGCGTTTAAAATTGGTTTATTCCAATGCTTAGCCCTTCTTCCTGGTTTTTCTCGTTCCGGTTCAACCATCTCAGGAGGATTATTAGTCGGCGCAAATCATAAAGCTTCTGCAGAATTTTCATTTTTAGTCGCACTTCCAGTAATGGTCGGAGCGACAGGGCTTGATTTTATCAGTAGTTTTCATTCACTTCATGCAAGTGATTTTACGGTTTTTGCCATCGGTTTTATCACTGCTTTTATTGTAGCAATGATTGTTGCCCTTATTTTCTTGAGATTAATTCAAAAAATCGGGCTAACAGCATTCGCTTACTATCGGATTATAGTTGCTGTATTATTCACCATATTTGTATTACTATAAAAAAATCAAGCCAGAATTTTCGAGGGCACTGAAAAAGTCCTCATGTAAACGTTCTTTGAAACTCGTCTGTTGATTTGCGCTCCAGGCGCTTCGCTTTCCGGAGGGCGTTAGCCGAGCCTCCAGGAATCTTCGCGCCTTCCGCTCCAATCAACAGAGTGTGAAAATTAAACATCGGGCTTTAACATAGTCAATCATAAAAAGGTATAATACCCCATTATTAAGGGGATTTATACCTTTTTTATGTCGAAATTTGCTTAGCGTATGTTTTCTGCATTTATCTTAACTAGCTACAAACGTACTATTCATAGTATACAAAGTAAAGAAAACCGTCTAAATGTTACTTTGAAAACATGTTATCTTAACTCTGTAAACAACGTATTCAGCGTAGCGATGTCTTTACAATGAGAAGGCATCGGATAACCTTGTTAGGTAAACCGACCGTTTCTCAAGTGTCGGCCAAAGAGGTTAGAATCTGATGCCGGGAGGCTCATTGTCAAGACGAATACGTTGTTTACATGGCAACAATGAATAAAGCATTGATAGACAAAGGTTTTCTCTTTGTGAGTTAAGATAATCGCGTTTTGTTGGTGAGACCCCATATGGTGGAAATGATATTTTTTACTTTCATTAAGAATAAGCTGAAATAAAAACATGGATTTTGTTATTTAAAAGATGAAAGAACATCTATTTCACTAAGAAATTATCACTTTTGGGAGACTAACATGGTGAATAAAGTAAACAAAAAGAGAAGAAAAAAATTGGCTCAACACCAAAGTCTGTTCTTGACGGTTAAAAAGGTAGAAAAA
>DATFAH010000423.1:0-2009 GCA_035254805.1 Caryophanales bacterium
AACAATGATTTATGAAATAAAGTATAATTAAATTTGAAAATCTTTAAAGGAGGTATAAATGTGGGTTTCGAGTATAATAATAATTACTTTATTGAATTTAATCCATTTATTTACGATAATAGAAACTTGAGGAAACCTCAAGTTCAAGGGTATTTTCATGTTTATGAACATTTTGTAGTAAAACAAAAGCATTCACACGCTGTTATTGTTTTACCTACAGGTGTTGGTAAAACCGGTTTAATGGCATTACTTCCTTATCACATAAGTAAGGGTAGAGTATTAATAATTGCACCTCAAATAGTTATAAAGGAAACCGTTATTGATGCTTTAAACCCGGACAAGCCTGATAACTTCTGGATTAAAAGAAAAGTCTTTGACCGACCACAAGAACTACCTGCCATTATCGAATTTGCAGGTAGTAAGACAAATAAAGAAGTTCTTGAAGCAGCAAATATTGTAGTTGTAAATATACAAAAATTACAAAGTAGACTTGATTCCTCTCCATTAAATCATCTTCCTGAAGATTTTTTTGACATGATAATCATTGACGAGGCCCATCATTCTACTGCTCGAACTTGGGTTGAAACCACTCAGCATTTTTCAAACGCCAAGGTTGTAAAAGTAACAGGCACACCGTTTAGAACAGATAAAGAAAAGATTACAGGTGAATTAGTTTATAAATATAAGCTAAGTCAAGCTATGGCGAATGGTTATGTAAAATCGCTAGAAAACTTTACTTATATTCCAGAAAAACTTTATTTAACAATAGATGACGATAGCTCTAAAAAATATACAATTGAAGATCTTTATGAATTGGGAATAAGAGATGAGGATTGGGTGAGCCGTTCAGTTGCATATTCAATTGAATGTTCTAGGAACGTTGTAGATCAAAGTATTGAAATGCTTGAGGCTAAATTAAAGAACACTTCTGTTCCCCATAAGATAATTGCAGTTGCACCTGATATTAAACAAGCAAAAATTATTAAGGAACTCTACGATGAACACGAACTCCCATCAACAATATTACATAGTGATTTGAATGATGAAGAAAAAGAAAAAGCGTTTAGTGATATTAAAAATCATCGAGTAAAAGTCATTATTAATGTTTCAATGTTAGGTGAGGGCTATGATCATCCTTATCTATCAATCGCTGCTATTTTTAGAGCTTTTAGAAACCCTTTACCTTATGCTCAGTTTGTTGGTCGTATTCTAAGGTCAATTCCAATAGAAGAAACAAAAAAGGCAGACGATAATATTGGACAGATTATCTCTCATAAACACTTGGCTTTGGAAGAACTTTGGAAATATTATAAGGAAGAAATTCAAGAAAGTGAAATAATTAAACATCTGAAAGACTTTGATATACTTGATCCTTCTCCTGATTCAGAAAATAATGGACCATCTTCAACGAGAGATTTGAGCGTTGGTAGTGCAACTGAGTTTGGTAGTGGAAGGGTAATTGGTGATGTTTATCTTACAACAGAATTAATCAAACAAAAGAAAGTTGAAGATCGAAAGCGCGAACAGAAAATATTAGAGCTTCAAAAGTTGCTCCAAATTGAGAGAGATGCTGCAGAGAAAATACTTGATACTTCAAATAGTTCCCAATCAGCAATAAAGCGACCAGATTTATATTTTGCAAGCAAAAGAAAAGATATTGATGTAACCATTAAGGAAAGCATTGTACCAAATTTATTATTAAAGTTCGACATTGACAAAAAGGCAAACACCTTAAAGGACTGCGGTCTTTTCAAAGGTAATTATCGATGGATTCCCTCAAGAATTAGGGATAATGGTGGAATATTAGCAGTATACTTTAGTACTTACCTTAAAAATGAAATCGGTTATAAAAAAGAAGACTGGACAATAGATGATTACGATACTGCATACGAAAAGTTACCTCAAATCGAAGAGTATGTAGAAAAAATTTTGTCGGACTATTTTAACGGTTAATTTTTTAATATATGATGTTAATAAAAAAGGAGGGTATCGTAGTGCAAGGTAATATA
>DATFAH010000424.1:0-3959 GCA_035254805.1 Caryophanales bacterium
ATATTCACAAGTAACGAAAAGGACGGGGAAAAATGAAAATATTTGATGCACACTGTGATGTCCTCTATAAGATGTTTATGGACCAATCGATTGACTTTAACCATTCAAGCTTTTTGCAAGTGAATGGTGACCAGCTTCAACAATCAAATATGAAAATTCAATGTTTTGCTATTTATGTACCGCCTCAGATTCATCCAGATCTAAATTTTGATGCTGCATTACATATGATCGATCTTTTTTATGAAAAAGTACTCAAACCAAATCCATTTATTAAGTTAATCACGAATTCAGAGCAAATAAATGAGTTGGGTGAAAAACAGGTTGGGGCTGTTTTAACATTGGAAGGTTGTGAGGCCATTGGCAAAGATCTGCTTAAACTAAAAACACTACTAAGACTTGGGGTCACATCGGTTGGTTTAACATGGAACCATTCCAATAGTGTGGCTGATGGGGCACTAGAAGAAAGAGGAGCTGGATTAACGCAATTTGGTAAAGAAGTAGTAACCCTCTTAAATGAAACAAATACTTGGTGTGATGTTTCACATTTATCAGAAAAAGGATTTTGGGATGTGATGGAATGGGGCAACCATCCATTTGCTTCCCATTCCAACTGTTATTCACTTTGTCCACATCCCCGTAATTTAAAGGATGAACAAATAAAAGCCCTTATTGAAAGAGACAGTGTCATAGGTGTCACCTTTGTGCCTCCGTTTTTATCAGGGCAAAATAGGGCCACGATAACGGATGTATTACGGCACTTGGAGTATATATGTGAACTGGATGGCGAAAACCATGTTGGCTTTGGTTCAGACTTTGATGGAACAGAACATCTTATAACAGATCTTACTGCGTTAAAAGACTATACCCTATTAATCAATGAACTACAGAAATATTATACTGAAATACAAGTATCAAAATTTGCATATTTGAATATGAAAAAAAGATATCCACGTCAAAAATAGGGAAAAACCGTGAAATAACAAGGATTTAGCAAGTATAAAAGTAAAAAAATAAGACAAAATTGTGTCTGAATTTTTAATAGTAGAAAAACATAAAAATTTTTGACAATAAAGCGTTTTAAGGGGTTGCATTTTTGGACACATAGGTCTAGAATTGTAAGCGTTTAGTACATATCCATTAATCTACTAATTTAGTCTTATAAGCCATTTTAGACTAAATATAAGGAGAAAATTGGTAATGTACTAACTTGCTAGTCAATGGTTTCACAAACTTTTTACATATCCAAAGGGGTGTAAGTCATGATCAATCAACTTTCATGGAAAGTTGGCGGACAACAAGGGGAAGGCATTGAGAGTACAGGTGAAATTTTTGCCATCGCGCTGAATCGATTAGGGTATTACCTGTATGGTTACCGCCATTTTTCATCACGCATTAAGGGTGGTCATACGAACAACAAAATTAGAGTGAGTACAACACAGGTGCGTTCAATTTCTGATGATCTTGATATTTTAGTAGCATTTGATCAAGAAACAATTGACGTAAACTATGGTGAATTGCACCAACAAGGTGTCATTATGGCGGATTCTAAATTTAATCCGAAAAAACCAAATGACACAAAAGCAAGTATGTATGCGGTTCCATTTACAGAAATAGCCACTAAACTTGGAACATCATTAATGAAAAACATGGTGGCAATTGGGGCAACATCAGCTGTATTAGATCTAGATATTATAGTATTTAGGGATGTTGTTCAAGAAATTTTTGGTAAAAAAGGCGAGCAAGTAGTTGCCAAAAACATGGAAGCAATCAAAGCTGGCTATAATTATATGAAGGAAAAGTTAGGCGAAATCCAGTCAATGCAGCTTGAAAAAGCAGATGGCAAGCAGCGCATGTTTATGATTGGAAACGATGCCATCGCACTAGGAGCACTTGCAGGCGGATGCCGTTTTATGTCGGCTTACCCTATCACACCTGCATCTGATATTATGGAATATTTAATTAAAAAGCTACCTCAAGTTGGTGGAGCTGTTATCCAAACAGAAGATGAAATTGCAGCATGTACAATGGCAATTGGGGCGAATTTTGGCGGTGTACGTTCACTAACAGCATCATCTGGCCCTGGATTAGCTTTGAAAATGGAAGCAATCGGCTTATCAGGTATGACGGAAATACCATTGGTGATTGTTGATACACAACGCGGTGGCCCTTCAACGGGACTACCAACTAAGCAAGAACAATCTGATTTGATGTCGATGATTTACGGTACACATGGTGAAATTCCAAAGATCGTTCTAGCGCCAAGTACGGTTCAGGAATGTTTCTATGATACTGCTGAAGCATTTAACCTTGCTGAAGAATATCAATGTCCAGTTATTGTATTGTCTGACCTACAGCTTTCGTTAGGTAAACAAACTGTAGAGCCGCTTGAACTTGATAGTGTAAATATTAGACGTGGTAAACTATTAACGGGCGAACTTCCGGCTATTGATGGTTATTTCAAACGTTATGAAGTAACTGAAGATGGAGTCTCTCCACGTGTTATCCCTGGTATGAAATATGGTATCCACCATGTTACAGGTGTTGAGCATGCGGAAACAGGAAAACCATCTGAGTCTACCTCAAATCGGATTGCCCAAATGGATAAGCGTTTCCGTAAAATTGAAAATGTTCGTTTTAGTACACCTGTTCATAAATATACACCACATGAGGAAGCAGATCTATTAATTGTTGGTTTTAATGGAACAAGGGGAGCAATTGAAGAAGCGATTGGTCGCTTAGAAAATGATGGGTTGAAAGTAAACCATGCACATATTCGCCTTATTCATCCATTCCCATCAGATGAAGTTCTTCCACTCGTAAATACAGCTAAAAAAGTCCTTGTAGTGGAAAATAATGCAACTGGGCAGCTTGCTAATATTATGAAAATGAATATTGGAAATGCTGAGAAGATTACTAAACAGTTAAAATATGACGGTAATCCATTCTTACCATATGAAATTTATTCAAAATGTAAGGAGTTGTTCTAAATGGCCACTTTTAAAGACTTTCGAAACGATGTAAAACCGAACTGGTGCCCTGGCTGTGGCGACTACTCTGTGCAAGCGTCTATTCAACGTGCAGTAGCAAATGTTGGTTTAGAACCTGAAAATTTAGCGATTATTTCCGGAATTGGCTGCTCAGGCCGTATTTCAGGATATATTAATTCATATGGTTTCCATTCGATACATGGTCGTTCACTTCCTATTGCTCAAGGAGTAAAAATGGCTAACCGTGATTTGACTGTCATTGCTTCTGGTGGTGATGGTGATGGTTATGCAATTGGTATGAATCATACTTTCCATGCGATCCGCCGTAATATGAATATTACGTACATTGTCATGGATAACCAAATTTACGGATTAACAAAAGGTCAAACTTCACCTCGTTCACAAATAGGTTTTAAAACAAAATCAACTCCAATGGGATCAGTTGAACCACCGGTATCACCAATGGAAATGGCTTTATCTGCCGGGGCAACCTTCCTTGCTCAAGGCTTCTCTACTGATTTGAAGGAACTAACTTCATTGATTGAAGCTGGGATTAAGCATGATGGTTTCTCATTAATTAATGTGTATAGTCCATGCGTAACTTATAATAAGGTCAATACTTATGACTGGTATAAAGAAAACCTTACCAGCTTAAGTGAAATTGAAGGATACGACTCATCTAATCGTGATATGGCCATGCAAACCATCATGAAATACAAAGGACTAGTGACTGGTCTAATTTATCAAAATACAGAGCGTAAATCATATCAGGAATTATTAAATGGCTATTCTCAAGATCCGCTTACAGTAGCTAACTTAGATCTTGAATCTGAACATTTCCAAAAGCTAGTTAAAGAGTTTATGTAATAAAATTGTTGTAAATAAAAAAGTAAGTCCCATGGCATCACTGCTGTGGGACTTACTTTTTTATAGTGATATGTTTCACATAATTTTTAAACGGGTTCGTTTAAA
>DATFAH010000425.1:0-8275 GCA_035254805.1 Caryophanales bacterium
TTTTACACAATTTCAATTTAGGGTGACGTTTAAGTGGAGGATGAAAAAGTTTCACGTTTAGTAGAAATAGCCGAATTGTATTATCTACAAGACTTAAGTCAACAAGAAATAGCCACGAAATTAGCCATTTCTCGTCCTACCGTTTCTCGGCTACTTTTACAAGCGAAACAAGAGGGGATTGTCGAAATAAACATCTTCAATCCAACAGAATACGGACAAAAACTAGCGTTAAAAGTGAAAGAAAAATTTCAGTTAAAACATTGTATTATTGCACCTATTCCAAAATTTGAGGATGACTTCATCAAGGAGAAATTGGGTGAAGCGGCTGCCAGCTATTTAAATGAAATTGTAAAAAATAAAGATGTGATCGGAATTACGTGGGGGACATCACTCTATCAGCTCGTGAATAAAATCAAACCCAAAAATGTAAAGGATATTTCAATTGTCCAATTAAATGGAGGAATAAGCTACTCGGAAACCAATACATATGCCTCTGAAATAATGAGTTGTCTTGCAGATGCATTTAATACGATCCCTCATTTTTTACAGGTGCCCGCTGTTGTTGATCATATGGATGTAAAGAAGGCGATGCTGGCGGATCGTCACATTAAAAAAGTGTTGGAGTTGGGTAGACAGGCAAATATTGCAATCTATACAGTCGGAGCACCAGGTGAGCAATCTACTCTTATGAGAGCAGGATATTTTTTAGACAAAGACATCGATATTTTAAAGGTAAATGAATCAGTGGGCGATATTTGCTCCAGATATTTTGGAATAGATGGCAAAATAAGTAATCAAGCCCTTAATGATCGAACTATTGGTATAGAACTTCATCAGTTAATGGAAAAAGAATATGGAATCCTTGTTGCAGGAGGAAAGAACAAAATTGATGGGATATACGGGGCATTAATGGGTGGGTATGCAAATGTTTTGATCACTGACCAATACACAGCAAAAACCATATTAGAAATGCAGGGTGGTGAAGATTAATGGATCGAACGAGGATTAGAGAAATTGTCCAACATGTTGTCTTGCAAGCTCTTGAAACACCAAGAATGGTTCCAATCGCTATATCAAATCGGCACATTCACTTATCATCTGAACATGTAGAAAGACTCTTCGGCCCGGGTTATCAACTTCACAAGCAAAAAAGCTTGTCCCAGCCTAATCAATTCGCTGCTTTGGAAACGGTTACATTAATAGGTCCGAAAGACAAAATTCACAATGTCAGAGTTCTAGGTCCTGCTAGGGGCAAAACACAAGTAGAGGTGTCGTTGTTTGACGGCTATACATTAGGAATCAAACCGCCAATACGGAACTCAGGTGATATTAATGGCTCTGAATCGCTTACCATTAAAGGGCCACGTGGGCAAATTACGATCCCAGAAGGGGTAATTTCGGCAGCCCGTCATATCCATATGCATACGAGTGACAGCAAAAGATTTGGCGTATCAGATGGTGACAAAGTACAAGTCAAGGTAGAGGGAGAGCGAGGATTAATATTATCTAACGTGCTGATCCGAGTTTCACCAAACTATCGGCTTGAGATGCATATTGATCTTGATGAGGCAAATGCGGCAAACATCCAAAATGGACAATTGGGTGAAATGATGACGATAGAAAAAAGTGGAGGCTGTTCTTAGTGGATATCAAAACAAAGATTAGATCTCTTGTCCAGCAAGCAGTTGAAGCCTATATAAGAGAACAAACAATTGATCAACCAAAGCCGGCTATAGCTGTTCTGCTAGGCTATCAATCACCAAATCCATCAGAAGTTTTGGAAGCGGTTGCTAGATTGCAAGATAACTATGATGTCACCCTCATTTTAAAAAAAGAGTGGGTGCCACTTGCGACAACCTCCGCTTATTTGGTTTTAGAAGAATCGAATTATCAGGAATTACAGGAAGTTGTTGCCAAAAGTTCGCTTCTAGTATTTCCGGTGGCATCTTATCAGCTGTTATCCAAGCTTGCACTCAGCATGGATGATGATCTCACCGTTTGGGTAGCCATCCAACATCAATTACTGGGTAAGCCAATCGTGATCGCAAACGATCATATTGAACCAAGTGTTTACCAGCAAATTCATGCCCCCCATTCTGTTTTAGAAAGATTGGGGTCCTATATAAGACAAATTCAACTTGATCAAGTGAAGTGGGTTTCGTTAACAAAACTGATCACAACGATTGATGAACAAATAAATACCTATTATGAAAAGAGACCTCTCATTCTGGCTAAGCATATTGAAAAGGCTCATCAGGATGGACTTAAGGAAATCGATGTATCCATGAAAAGTAAGATTACTCCTTCAGCAAAAGATTTAGCAAAAGATCTTAGCATTGAAATTAAGAAGTATTCTCAGGAAGGAGGGTAGCCATTTTGATCATTGGAAAAGTGATTGGGTCCATTGTTTCAACCACGAAAGCAGAAAAATTAAAGGGGAAAAAGCTGCTCATCGTTCATCCACTTGATATGAAGAGTATCGAGGAGGATGGAAAGCCATTAGTCGCGATCGACACAGTTGGATCTGGCGAGGGAGAGGTAGTTTTGGTTGTCAGCGGAAGCTCTGCAAGACAAACAGAAATAACAAATGGTGTTCCAGTTGATGCGGCAATCATCGGTATTGTCGATCAAATTGAAATACAGGGGTCATTAACCTTTAAAAAAGGGAGGTAAATAACATTTGAATATAAGTGAATTGGATATTAAACAAATGGTCGAACAAGTCCTCCAGCAATTAGGGCAAAATTCGACTTCAGTTGATACAGACGTTTCTTTAGGCCATGGTATTTTTAAGTCAGTGGATGAGGCAGTTGCAGCTGCTAGAGAAGCTTGGGAAACACTTCGGAAGCTGCCATTGTCTACACGAAGACAAATGATTGAGAGAATGAGAGAAGTCAGTCGTGATCATGCGAAAGAATTAGCAACCCTCGCTGTCCAAGAAACAGGTTTAGGACGAGTTAACGATAAGATTGCCAAAAATCTTCTGGCAGCTAATAAAACACCGGGTGTCGAGGATTTAGTCAGTACGAGCTATTCGGGAGATAATGGACTTACACTTGTTGAGTATGCGCCGATTGGTGTTTTTGGCTCGATCACACCTACAACCAATCCTGCCGCGACGGTTATCAATAATTCTATTTCTCTTGTAGCAGCTGGTAACACAGTCGTATATAATCCGCATCCTAGCGCGAAGGGTGTCTCGATCAAAACCATTCAGCTACTTAATCAAGCTATTGTTTCTGCAGGTGGACCTGAAAACACACTTACCTCTGTTGCTATTCCTAATATCGAAACATCGACAGAAGTAATGAAGCATCCAAATATCAATGCGCTTGTCGTGACAGGTGGCGGAATTGTCGTGAAGGCTGCAATGGGAGCTGGGAAAAAAGTGATAGCCGCTGGCCCAGGCAATCCTCCTGTTGTTGTTGATGAGACAGCCATTCTTTCACAGGCAGCAAAGGACATTGTAACAGGTGCGAGCTTCGACAACAATGTTTTATGTACCGCTGAAAAAGAAGTCTTTGTTGTTGAAAAGGTTGCCAATGCCTTAAAAAGTGAAATGGTTAAAAACGGTGCAGTGGAGCTGAAAGGTTTTCAATTAGAAAAGCTCCTCGAAAAAGTCTTAGTGAAGAAAAACGATAAGGTATATCCAAACAAGGATTTTGTTGGTAAGGATGCGCAAGTCCTGCTTCAAGCAGCTGGAATTCAGGCTGGTCCTGACGTGAAGCTGATTATTACGGAAACGAATGCAGATCACCCATTGGTCATGAAAGAAATGTTAATGCCGATTCTACCGATAGTAAGAGTACCAGATGTGGATACGGCCATCTCTTGTGCGGTAAAAGCAGAAAAAGGAAATCGTCACACGGCGATTATGCACTCACAAAATATTACCAATCTGACGAAAATGGCTCAGGAAATTCAAGCAACTATTTTCGTAAAAAATGGACCGTCTGTATCAGGCCTCGGCTATGAAAGTGAAGGCTTTACGACACTGACAATTGCTGGACCGACAGGCGAGGGATTAACAAGTGCGAAAACCTTTACCCGCCAAAGAAGATGCGTGCTTGTCGATGGATTTAGAATCATATAGCGGGGTGATTTCGATTGGCAGATGCTAAGAAAGTAAAAAAGGAAAAAAAACCAATTAAAGGAGGAACAAATATGAGTCAAGAAGCATTAGGAATGATTGAAACAAAAGGTTTAGTGGGGGCAATTGAAGCTGCAGATGCCATGGTGAAGGCAGCAAACGTTACATTGGTAGGTAGAGAAATGGTGGGTGCTGGACTTGTAGCGGTTATGGTTCGTGGAGATGTGGGTGCTGTAAAAGCAGCAACCGAAGCGGGTGCAGAAGCTGTACAGCGTGTCGGAACACTTCTTTCTGTACATGTTATTCCACGTCCAAATAGTGAAGTGGATGGGATTATTCCGAAGGCTGAATAAGAATGGAACAGTCCATTGAAAGCTTCATTAAAAATCTTGTAAGAGAAACAATAGTGGATTTGCTTCCGAAAATTGGACGTTCAAAGTATGTGATTGCCAATTGGAAAATGAACAAAACTTTAGCTGAAGCAGCTGATTTTTTCACAAGCATTCCAGCAAATGATGCAGTGTCTGTTATTGTTTGTCCTCCTGCACAGCTGCTTTATCCAGCACATCTACTGACCCAACAGCAAAATAAGCGGATCGGCCTTGCTGGACAAAATGTTCATTGGCAGAATAGTGGTGCATTTACAGGTGAAATATCTGCAGAAATGTTAAAGGATGTAGGCTGTGAGTATGTCATTATCGGGCATTCCGAAAGAAGACATTATTTTCATGAAGATGATGAAATCATAAATCAGAAGGTAAAGCAGTCGATGAATGCCGGATTGATTCCCATCATTTGTATCGGAGAAACATTAGAACAAAAAAGCGCCTTACAAACAGAACAAATTTTATCCACTCAGCTTTATGGAGCGCTTAAAAACATAGGGTCAACCCGATTTATCATTGCATATGAACCCGTGTGGGCAATTGGAACAGGACAATCAGCCACACCTGAACAAGCCCAAGAAACACATGACTATATCCGGTCCGTGTTAAAACAAATAATGGGTCAAGATAGCATTTCCATTTTATACGGTGGCTCTGTCAATGAGAAAAATTCGGCAGAATACAGCACCATGCCTGATATTGATGGCGTACTGGTCGGCGGTGCCAGCTTGAACGCTAAGTCTTTTGAAGAAATAATCAATGTATTTGCCAAAGGAGAACAATGTAAATGAAAAAAGTTGCGATTGGTAGCGACCATGGTGGATACGAACTGAAGGAAAGTCTAAAAGCCTATTTGACGGAATTAGGCTACGAATACCTTGATTTTGGCTGTAAAAATAAAGAAGCTGTTGACTACCCGGATATTGCCTTTCTTGTAGGAGAAACGGTAGCGACAAATGATGATTTTGTCGGGATTATGATTGATGGGGTCGGCGTTGGAAGCGGCATGGTTTTAAATAAAATTCCTGGCGTACGCTGTGGGGTTTGCTGGGATTTATCCTCTGTCATTAATAGCCGGGAGCACAATAATGCCAATGTCCTGTCGATTGGCGGTCAATTTATTGGCGAGGGTCTTGCCAAGCAATTAGTTAAAACCTGGTTAGAAACCGACTTTGCAGGGGGAAGACACGATCGCCGCGTAACAAAAATCATGGAAATTGAAAGTAGATTCATAGGTCGCTAGAAAGAGGTTTTTAACATGTTTGTAGCCAAAGTGATTGGAAACGTGATCTGTACGCATAAAGATGACAATTTAAAGGGTTTGAAGCTTCTGATTGTCCAGCCAGTAGATGATCAATTGAAAGAAAAAGGCAATCCACTTGTGGCTATAGATACGATTGGGCAGTCAGGCGCGGGGGATCTTGTCTATTTAGCAAAAAGTAGAGAATCTTCCTTACCGTTAAATAAAGATCTTGTCCCATCAGATGCAGGGATTTTAGGAATCATTGACTATTACAATGTAAATCGAATGGAGGAAAAATAAATGAATAACGCATTAGGAATGATCGAAACAAAAGGTTTAGTTGGGGCAATTGAAGCGGCAGATGCCATGACAAAGGCAGCAAACGTTACATTATTAGGAAAAGTGAATGTTGGCGGCGGTCTCGTATGTGTCATGGTAAGAGGAGATGTTGGAGCTGTTAAAGCAGCAACAGAAGCAGGGGCAGACGCTGCTCGTCGTGTCGGTGAATTTTTATCTGTTCATGTCATTCCAAGACCACATTCAGATATTGAAAAAATTCTTCCTACAGCAAAATGAAACTAGCAAGAGTGGTTGGAAATGTTGTTTCAACGATCAAAACAACGAGTCACCAGAACAAAAAACTGATGGTTGTCATTCCGATTGATGCGAATGGAAAAGAATGTGGAGACGCAATGATTGCGCTTGACCGATTCCACGCTGGGGTAGACGATATCGTCCTTATTTTGGAAGAAGGTGGCTCTGCAAGGGATATATTAGAAGACCCAAAGGGTGCTTTTGATGCAGTCATTGCAGGAATTGTTGATCGATAAACATGTGAGGTGGACAGAATGGAAATTGATGCACTAGTTGAGCAAATAACCAATAGAATAATGGAACAATTAACAAATAAGCAGGCATTATCTGAGTCAAAACCAGCAAAACAAACTTATAGCGGACCATCCGATACTTCGATTATTACCGGCCCTTCTGTTGCTAAAATGATCGACCATACATTATTAAAACCAGAAAGCACGAAGGAACAAGTTGTGAAGCTTTGTGAAGAGGCGAAAGAATATAAATTTGCCACTGTTTGTGTAAATCCTTATTGGGTGCAAACAGCTGCCAACGAACTGAAAGGGTCAAATGTAGGGATCACAACAGTTGTCGGCTTCCCATTAGGTGCAACAAACACTTTTGTGAAAATTGGTGAAACGAGAGACGCCATTGCCAATGGAGCAACCGAAATCGATATGGTCATCAACGTCGGTGCCCTTAAATCAGGGGATTTTGAAACGGTTAAAAAGGATATAGAAGGGGTTGTGTTAGCCGCAAAAGGCCATGCCCCAGTAAAAGTAATCATTGAAACCGGTCTCCTTGAAACGGAAGAAAAGAAAAAGGCATGTATATTAGCAAAAATGGCTGGAGCTGACTTTGTCAAGACTTCAACCGGCTTTGGCCCAGGCGTTGCAACACCTGAGGATATTAGACTAATGCGCGAAGCTGTTGGACCTGAAATGGGTGTGAAAGCATCCGCCGGTGTAAGGGATCTAGACACGGCTAGAATGCTCATTCAAGCAGGAGCAACAAGAATCGGTGCAAGCTCAAGTGTGGCCATTGTGACTGGTGGAAAAGGTACAGGCTATTAATAACCAATAGCGATGCTAGTCATTCATTAGAAAATTGGCAACGTTGTAGTTTTTCATAAATTTTAAACGCTATAGAAAAACGGAGACATTCGCAATAGAACTTAACGAACGCCGAGCTTTCTTTAAAACGAACCTTTTAATGCAAACTATTTATCAAGATAATAGCTTACAATACGGAGAGGTGAAAATAATGCATCTTATCGGACAACAGCTAAAAGAAGCTAGATTAAAAAAGCAATTAAATAGAGATGAACTAGCTAATCTTACTGGATTAAAGGAAGAAACGATTGCTGATATTGAAGAAGGCAAAATGGATACGCAAATTTCTACCTTGTATAAAATATCTGATGTGCTAAAATGCTCCTTCGTCATTGGGGATATGTCCATCTAGAATAGGTGTCACTCCCCGGATTTCCTTGTTTCACAAGGTTAAAAGAAGAAATTAATATGAATTATTTTTAGTTTGCTAGATTCTTTAATTAAATAGAAGGCTGTAAGTATTTGTTAGTAAATACAGCCTTCTATTTAATATGTTTATTGAAAATAAGCAAGTTAAATAGGCGTAAATCTACGCCTATTTCGCCTCCTATCCACTACTTTTTTCAAAATAAGCGGAAATCTCCGCTTAAGTCAACTCCTGCCGAAATTCAAAGAGCCTAAAAATAATGTCTTCAAATCATTACTTCTAGCTGTTCATGATTTCAACGATCCACACTAGTGGATAATAATGAACTTTCGTTTGCATAACCTTTGATATAGAAAACACCCTGAAATTTAGCCATAATTGGTTAATTTCAGGGTGTTTTTTAGTGCGAAAAAAAGGGCCAATTGTTATGCTTCGCTATGACTAATGATATTCTCAGTTATTTTTCCGACGTTATTTGACAAATTCCGACTTTTTGTAGAAAAT
>DATFAH010000426.1:0-3070 GCA_035254805.1 Caryophanales bacterium
TTATTATTTAGACCTGAAAAAAATTTTCAAAGATTAAACCAATCTAATGATCGGTTATGTATTCCTAAAATCGATGAAGACTTTGCATTAAAAGCCTTAAAACAATTGGTATCTATTGACAAAGACTGGATACCTAAAAAAGAAGGTACATCCCTATATATACGCCCTTTTATTATTTCGACTGATCCATATTTAGGTGTTGCACCTGCAAAACACCATAAATTCATGATTATTTTATCTCCGGTTGGATCCTATTATAAGGAAGGCATTAATCCAGTAAAAATTGCAGTTGAAAGTCATTATGTCCGCGCGGTGGTTGGCGGTACAGGGAATACGAAAACAGGCGGAAACTATGCTGGCAGTTTAAAAGCACAGGAAAAAGCTAATCAAATTGGATACTCTCAAGTTTTATGGTTGGATGGGAGAGAAAATAAGTATATTGAAGAAGTAGGAGCAATGAATATTTTCTTTAAAATAAATGGTGAAGTCATAACTCCTGCTTTAAATGGCAGCATCTTAGAAGGAGTTACAAGAAATTCTATTATTAACCTTTTGAATTATTGGAATATCCCTGTTACAGAGCAGAAAATTTCCATTGATGATATTCATCAAGCCTATAAAGATGGAGTATTAGAAGAAGCATTTGGAACAGGAACTGCAGCAGTTATTTCTCCAATTGGTGAATTGTTCTGGGAGGATGAAAAAATGATTATTCATAATGGAGAAACAGGTAAATTAACAAAAGAATTGTATGATACTTTAACTGGAATCCAAAATGGAACAGAGCCTGATCCGTTCGGTTGGAGAGTGAATGTGGAACAAGAAGCTGTTACTTTAATTTAAAATGATGAAAATCAGTGCCATAATCCTATAAATTAGGAATATGGCATTTTTTAAAATATTGATTGATTATTTAACTAAAAAAGCGGCAAAAATGTGCTTTTCAGCGAAATTGGTTTATAATGAAACTGTTGTCCGTTAATGGATTAAATTTTAGAACAAAAAGAAAACGGAGGAAATATATATTATGAAATTTTTCATTGATACAGCTAATATCGAGGATATTAAAAAAGCTTACAAAATAGGGGTACTATCTGGCGTTACAACAAATCCTTCATTAGTTGCTAAAGAAGGTGTGAAGTTTGAGGATCGTATTGCCGAAATTCTTCAAGCTGTTCCTGAGGTGGAATCAGTATCTGCTGAAGTAACCCCTGATGCAATTACTGCCGAAGAGATGATTGCACAAGCAGAAGAACTAATTAAAATCAACGGCGGCGATAAAAATATCACGATTAAATTACCCATGACATTAGCAGGCCTTGAAGCTACACGTTACCTATCTAAAAAAGGCGTTAAAACAAATGTAACGCTTATTTTCACCGTAAACCAAGCTCTTTTAGCGGCTCGTGCAGGTGCTACATATGTTTCACCATTTTTAGGCCGTTTAGATGATATTTCTGAGGATGGAGTATTATTAGTTACAAAAATTGCAAAATTATTCCAAATTCATAATTTGGAGTCACAAATTATCGCTGCATCTGTTCGTCATCCTGACCATGTCACAAGGGTTGCGTTGGCTGGCGCACACATTGCGACAATTCCATTTAGCGTCATTGAGCAAATGTCAAAACACCCTTTAACGGTGCAAGGCATGGAAAAATTTGCAGCTGATTGGGAAAAAGCGCCTAAAAGCTAAAAATGAACTATTGATTAAATCCTAAATCGAAAAACCAAAGGAGACCTATTCCTTTGGTTTTTTTTTTTGAATTTCCAAATAACAGCAATTTATGAATAGTTACGAGAGGATTTTAACAGAATAAGTATATTGCTGCCAATTGTTATTTTGGGGGAATCGAACATGATTTTGAATAAAGAACAGCTTAGTGAAGAGGCTCACAAATCAGCATTAAGCCATGATCCATTCATTTGTCGTAAATCTTCTAACTATTTTTGGCGTTTTTTTGAGTCTGATTATGATTATTTACGTTCATTTGTAAATGAACTTAGAGAAAAATGTTCTTCATGCTCTCAGCCATCAGAAGAATGGTTACTTGATAATGCTGAATTTCTCGAAGAACAGGCTGTTGATATCAAAAATGAATCATCCAAAAAATTATTAAACAAGCTGCCACATCTAAGTAATGAGAATCAATCAAGGGTGTTTACCATTTGCCAAAATTATATAAACCATACGGATGGTAATTTAAATATAGATTCATTTATTACATATGTCCGTTCATACCAGGACGTTTCGGTATTAAAAATTGCTGAAATTTGGGCGATACCTCTTTTAATGCGCTGTGCCTTAATCTGTCATCTATCCAAAATAATGAAGACGATAAAAGAACGACATGACACGTGTAAGACTGTGGAGAAGCTGCTTGCGAAATTTGATGGAGACAAGATAACTCCTGAGGGGATGAAGCAGGCATTAGAAGATTCTGGGCAAGAAATGCCTTTATCTGGATCGATGATCGTTCATTTGATTAAGCATCTACGAGAGCGTGCTGATTACACGACAACTGTTAGTGAATGGCTGATGTGTAAGTTGGAAAATGGTCCCGATAGTTTGGACCAAATATTATCATATGAATACCAGGTTCAAGCTTATTATCAATTAACCACAGGCAATATCATTGGAAGCTTACGGAAAATTTCTCGCTGGGACTGGCAAGAGGTATTTAGCCAAATCAGTATTGTTGAGCAGACATTTTGCAAGGAAAATTTCGAATTTTATTCACATTTGGATTACTCAAGCTGTAATATTATTCGAACAAGGGTTGAAATTCTTGCACGCAGAATGAATCTGCCTGAAAATCTTATTGCTTCGAAGGCAGTTGAACTTACTGATCATTATTTAATGGAGAAAACAGATGATAGAGTTGAAGATAGTCGTCTGGCTTCTGTTGCTTATTATTTACTTGAACCAGAAGGGATGAAAACGTTAAGACAAGCATTGAAAATATGTGGTAAACCAAGAATTATGCCTGAAACGGGTTTACTAAAACGGATTACAGGAACTTATTTTAATACATTGGCAATATTCTTCCTTGTCACCATCTGTTGCTTT
>DATFAH010000427.1:0-11499 GCA_035254805.1 Caryophanales bacterium
AAACAAATTCTATTGCAAACAAAAACTGCCTTAAATAAGATTTTAAGCAATAACCATTCCTTTAATGCTAGGCTTACACAAATCACTATCTATATGTCAGCAAATTACGGAATGGATTTAACACAAATGTTTCATGATATCTTTCATGAGCTTGATGATCATGATCAACAAGAAATCCATCAATGGTGGCTTGAAGGATTTCTGCTGCCAACCATTAAAATGATCGAGGATGGAGTTGCCCAAAAAGAAATTAAGAATCCTATATTAATGGGAACGACCTCAACTGAATTAGCTTATATTATTTTAAATTTAATAAAATCCATTTTACAGCCTGCTGAAATGAAAGCAGCTTCAAATACCGATTCATTAGAGCAAAAAGCGGCGTTGATCGTTGAAATTTTTCTTAATGGTGTCGGTGTTTAAAATAAAATCGATTATTTTTTTTACAAATAACTTATCAAATGATAGGTAAAAAGATTGGAGTGAATGAGAATGAAGAAAAAATGGTATGAGAAATACGGAGAAGTGGTAAGTGGAAAAAAAGGTAGATGGATGATACTGATCTTATGGATTCTACTAGCTGGTGTATTAAATGGAATTTTCCCACAAGCAAATTCACAAAAGAATGAGTTAGCACCTAATCTTGAATCCACATTACCGTCTCAAGAGGCAAAGAAATTAACAAATGAGGAATATACAGCCAATTCAGGGGTACCTGGTTTATTGACATGGTACCGTTCATCAGGAATAACGGATGAAGATCTTTCAATGATTCAGAAATATTCTAAGGAAATTGAAACAAATCCCGTTAAATATCAGGAATCTGTTGCCCCATTTTATAGAATCCCTCTCCCTGGGTTAAAGCAGCAGCTTTCAACTGATGGTACAACCTTAATTCTTCCTGTTACATTCCAGAAAAACGTTGAAGTTGAAGAAATGGCAAAAGGAATAGATGAACTGAAGGACAAAGCTTCTTCTTTCTTTACAAATGATCCAATTAAAGCAAAAGTAACAGATAAAGATCATCTAGTACTCCGCGTGACAGGGCCTGCTGGTATTTCTGTTGATGCCAAAGCATTGTTCAGCCAAGGTGATTTATCTTTACTTTTCGGTACCGTTTCTATCGTACTCATTCTTTTATTATTAATCTATCGATCACTAATTCTAGCCTTGATTCCGTTGGTTGGGGTAGGAATTGCCTATGGAGTAATCAGTCCAATTTTAGGTGGAATTGGACAGAGTCGCTTGCTTGACTTTGACTCACAAAGCCTTTCAATCATGACAGTTTTACTTTTTGGAGCAGGTACAGATTACTGTTTATTCCTAATTTCTAGATACAGAACATATTTAGAAATTGAAAACGATAAGCTTCAAGCAATGAGATTAGCTCTTAGAAGTTCATCTGGAGCTATTGCAATGAGTGGTTTAACCGTTATTTTTTCGTTATTAGTATTATTATTGGCAAAATACGGTACGATTCACCGTTTTGCCATCCCATTTGGTTTATCCATCCTAATCATGATGGCAGCAAGTCTTACCTTAATCCCTGCTTTACTAAGTATCATAGGCAGAGCTTCCTTCTACCCATTTGTTCCACGAACAAGAGAGATGAAAGAAGAGCGTGCACATAAAAAAGGAAAAACATTGGCACCTGAAAAAGGAAAACACCGTTTAGGGATGAAGCTTGGAAAATTCATCGTGAAAAAGCCATTACCAATCATGATGGCAACTCTTTTATTTCTAGGTATATTTGCATTTTTTGCTACTAAAATATCCTACACGTATGACACTTTATCATCATTTCCAAAAGATTTGCCTTCACGTGAGGGGTTCCAACTGATTTCTGATCATTTTAATGCTGGTGAACTTGCACCCGTTCAAGTGATGATTCAAACAGATGGAAAAACAACCTCTGTAAAAGAGAATTTAGAAAAATTACCTTATATTGCAAAGGTTTCAGATGGAATACCTGGTGAAAAGGATCCTAAGATTATTAGCTATAATGTTGAATTAACAGCTAATCCTTATTCCAATACAGCTATGGATCACATTCCTTATTTACGTAAAGCAACAGAAAAAGCCCTATCCGATAGTCAAATTTCAAATTCTTCTGAGAAGGTTTGGATTGGAGGACAAACTGCTGAGCAATTCGATACCCGTCATACGACGAATAAGGATAGTGATGTGATTATCCCCGTTGTTATTTCGTTGATTGCTATTTTGCTATTGGTCTATCTTCGATCTGTTACAACGACTATTTATTTAATTGGCACTGTTTTATTATCTTACTTTAGTGCCCTCGGACTTGGTTGGGTCATTCTTCATTACTTATTTAATGTTGATGCCATTCAAGGTTTTATTCCGCTTTATGCGTTTGTATTCATTGTTGCTTTAGGTGAAGATTATAATATCTTCATGATTTCGAGTATTTGGAAAAAAAGCAAAACTATGCCTTTAAAACAAGCAATAAAAGAAGGTGTCGCTGAATCTGGAGCTGTTATTACATCTGCAGGATTAATCTTAGCTGGAACTTTTACGGTTCTAACCACGATGCCAATTCAAATTCTTGTCCATTTTGGTACCATTACTGCGATTGGAGTTTTATTAGATACATTTATTGTCCGTCCGTTATTGGTTCCGGCCATAACCGTTCTATTTGGAAAATGGGCTTTTTGGCCATCTAAAAAATATTTAATAGCAACAGAAACACATGTAAAAGGAAAAAGTTAAAATCAGCTAATGCAATATATTAGATTTTTAATAGATGTTTCAATATTATGAACTGAATACTAAAACTAATGCTATGCATAACATTATGTGACAAAATTAATAGGATGGTATGTTCTTAAGGGCGTACACTACAGAAAATGTCAAATTTTCGGGAGGAAGCTTATGATTGTGAACCCCGACTTTTTAGGAATCTGGCTACTACAGATGGTGTGTATTTTATTCCCAATGTTATTATATCAATCCTTTTTCCGACAAAAATTCGGTCAAAAAAAAATTCAAAAACAAATATTAGGGGTACTTTGCGGGCTATCCATTATTATATGTATGACTTTTCCATTATCCTTTGCGAATGGATTCGTCTTAGACTTCCGTTTTATTCCCTTTATTATTAGCTTTTTCTATGGTGGGTATTCTACTGGATTTGTTTTGACAGCACTCATCATGATTTATCGTTTGCTAATTGGCGGAACTGGAATGTATTTGGAAGGGTTAGGAATTCCATTCTTTTCCCTTATTATCTTTGCGATTATCCTTCCACGTTATGATAAATGGGCACCTAAAAAGCAAATTTCATTCACCTATTTATGTTTAACTCTTTCTATTCTATTTTTAGCATTTGAAACTCGAATCTTTGATCAATATGTTTTTACGAAACAGGAAATTTACCACTGGATTACGTTTTGTGTCTTAAGTTATATTACATTTTGGATGGTTTTATATTTACAAACATCGTTAAGAGAAATGGAAGAAATGAACGCAAAAGTTATTCAATTTGAGAAGAGTCATGCAATCAATCATCTATTGGTGTATATTTCGCAACAAATTTTCAATCCTATTCTTACTGCAAAAGGTCTTTTAAAACTTTTAAATGATGATTCTGGGTTAACTCTAAGACAATCTCATTCTATTACCCATGCGTTAAATGAACTGGATCAAGCTGAGCAGGCTTTAAAGGATTATATGGCACTTATGGATCCAAAGCGAAAAGAACAAGATGAAATTGATTTGACAAACATGATCCAGGAAACGATTCAAATGGTATATCCCTTTGCTTTATTACACAATGTGGAAGTCCATTTCTTATCAACAGCTGAAAAAGATCTAACTTTGAAGGATTTCTCCCTTTTAAGATTTGCGCTTATCAATCTTATTAAAAATGGCGTTGAGGCCTGTACGCCAGGAGGCAGAGTAGATGTCTTCCTGCATGAATTGATTGATCAATTTTATATAATCATCGAAGATAATGGCCCTGGATTATCTCAAGAAGTGATTTCCCGTCTTGGAACTCCGATCCATTCTGGAAAACAACATGGGACTGGGTTAGGAATATCTGCTGCATATAGAATAACAGAGTCATTAGGCGGGAAAGTGGAAGTAGAATCTAAAACAAATGTTGGAACAACATTTAGTCTATATTTTCCAAAGAAAAATTTAATCATTGATCACAAACAACAAGCCTCCTTACTTAAATATTGTTGATAAAATTTCTACCCTTTTCATCTTATTTGGTATAATATGCACGAGGCGGAAGAGTCAAAAGAACTTCCGAAAAAAATTCACTTAATCAAGGAGCGTTAGTATAGTATGGAAAAAGTATTCATTTTTGGACATAAAAATCCAGACACAGATACCATTTGTTCAGCACTAGCATATGCTGACTTAAAAACAAAATTAGGAATGAATGTTGAACCCATTCGTTTAGGCGAAGTAAATGGTGAAACACAATTTGCTTTAAATACATTTGGGGCAGAAGCACCTCGTCTTGTAGAAAAGGTTGCACCGGAAGCTAAAAATGTTATTTTGGTGGATCATAACGAATTCCAGCAAAGTGCAGACGATATTAGGGATGTAACAATCTTAGAAGTAATTGACCACCACCGAATCGCTAATTTTGAAACAAGCGGTCCTTTATACTATCGTGCTGAGCCTGTTGGCTGTACGGCAACCATTTTAAATAAGATCTATAAAGAAAAAGGGATCGCAATTGAAAAAAATATCGCTGGCTTGATGCTCTCAGCAATCATTTCTGATTCCCTTTTATTTAAATCCCCTACTTGTACTGGAGAAGATGTAGAGGCAGCCAATGAATTAGCAAAAATTGCTGGCGTTGACGCACAGGTTTATGGGTTAGACATGCTAAAAGCTGGTGCTGATTTAAGCAGCAAAACGGTAGAGCAATTAATCTCATTAGATGCGAAAGAATTCCAAATGGGCGAAAACTTGGTGGTCATTGCTCAAGTAAATTCCGTTGATACAAATGATGTGTTAAGCCGTCAGCAAGAATTAGAAACAGTTATAACTGAAACCATTGAACAAAGGAATTTAGATTTATTCCTACTTGTCATTACAGATATCTTAAATAGCGATTCTGTTGCATTAGCATTAGGAAATGCGCAAAATGCAGTCGAAAAGGCATACAATGTAACATTAGACAACAATACTGCACTTTTAAAAGGTGTCGTTTCCCGTAAAAAACAAGTCGTTCCTGTTTTAACAGAGGCTTTCAAATAAAAGCTAATAAAAGATGCCAAAGAAATTTTGGCATCTTTTTATCTTTATAAAGGCACAAAAGATTGAACCAATTATTGACTGAAGATCAAGAAATCACCTCTTCTTTTATGGAATTTGCGGTAAGTCGGAATAAGCTGTGAATGAATTAATTTGCTCCTACAAATGATAAGGTAAATAGAATTTGTAGGAGTGATTTTTTTTGCGAAAGATGCTAAGAATATTATCATTCATATTTATTTTTTCCATGCTGCTTCCGATAGTTCAAATCGCGGCAAGCCCACCTCCTTTTAATGAGCCTATTCGTGGAATTTATGTCTCCGCTCCACATACAAAACAGCCATATTTTAATCATTTGTTTTCCCTAGTAAAAAACACTGAATTAAATGCAATGGTCATTGATATTAAAGATGATCATGGCAATCTTACGTTTACTCCTCCAAGAAATTCACCGTATTTTGCTGTAAGCAGGCCGTATATTGCAAATCCAAAGGGACTAATCCAAACTTTAGAAGCTAATCAAATCTATCCAATTGCAAGAATTGTTGTTTTTAAAGATAGCGTAGTTCCGGTATCAAAACCAAATTATTCTTTTAAGACTTCCAGTGGCATTTGGCGAAATAATCGTGGGGATGCTTTCACAAATCCGTATTTAAAAGAAGTTTGGGATTATAACGTCGGAATGGCCATTCTTGCTGCCAATCTGGGATTTAAAGAAATTCAATTTGATTATGTTAGGTTTCCGGAAAATTTCGAAGCAATTGAAGGGAAACTTACTTACCAAAAAGGAAATCAATTTGCAAATCGAATTGCCGCTATTACTGAGTTTGTTAAATATGCAAAAGAAAAGCTGAAACCATATCATGTAAAAATGTCTGTTGATGTTTTCGGCAATGCCACGGTTATTCCAGAGGCATCTGGAATTGGACAAAATTTTTCCCAAATCGCTCAAAATATTGATGTTATTTCTGCCATGATCTATCCAAGTCATTGGGCAAACGGCATGTTTGGAATCCGAAAACCAGATTTAGATCCTTATTCACTAGTCCAAGAATATGTAAAAGTTGAAAATAAGCGGTTACGTGCATTAAGTAATCCTCCGCAATCTCGCCCATGGCTTCAGGACTTTACTGCTCCATGGCTAGGAAAAGGAAATTATAAAATCTATGAAAAAAAAGAGATTGAGGCACAAATTCAAGCACTACACTCACAAGGAATTGATCAATTTTTGCTTTGGAACGGCAGTAGTCGCTATACCCAAAATGTCGATTATACACCATTTTGAGATACCTCAAAAAAAATTCCACTACCATTAAACGTACAGGGTAGTGGAATTTTCTATTGTGCCTTCCCATTAAAAATGAGCTCAATCCATGCATATAATGCGATCAAGGTGAAAATGACAGTAGGTGGGATGACAATAATCGTCGTTTTAAAGTAAGTTAACCAACTTAATTTGACTCTTTCTCTTTTTAAAATATGCATCCAAATTAATGTGGCCAATGTTCCAATCGGTAATAAAAGTGAACCTATGTCACTACCAATAATATTGGCAAGATACACGGTTTTGACTGTAATTGGGTCTAAACCCATATTGGTTAATGTTAACGTTCCAATCATTAATGCTGGATGATTATTGAACAAATTAGATAAAACGGTTAATAGCCCTCCCATAAATAAACTTGCTTTCAATAGACTCCCATCGATCATTGGTTCAAAATATCGAACTAACAAATCTGTTAATCCAATATTGTTTAATCCATAAATGATAATATACATGGTAAACGCAAATCCAAATATATGCCATGGCGTTTTTTTGAACATATCCTTTGGGGAAATCTTTAAATAATACCATCTCCAAATTAACAATAATAATGAGCCTAAAAATGCAACTATTTCAATTGGAATACCCATATATGAAGCAATAAACAGGCTTATTCTCAAGAATAGTACGAAGAGCAGGATCCATTTCATTAATCTCATTTGCTTTTTAATTTCAGATGGGATTCGTTCAATTTGTAGCGGATGTGATGGTTTGTCTTTAAAATCAAATGAAAGGATGAGATTGGGAAGTTTTTTTGGAATGTCTCGATGAAAGACGACAAACAACATTCCAGATAAAAACAATAACCCTAATATACCTGGAACTAGCATCATGGTCGTTTGCAGATAAAGATCCATACCGATGATTTTTAAAGCGATTAAATTGACGATATTGCTGACACCAATGGGTGCACTTGAGGCTGTGGCAATTAACGCTCCACTAATTAAATAAGGTATTTTTTGATGGTTTTTCAAATGGTAATTTTTCAGTAGAAGGATCAGGATGGGGGTGGTAATGAGAATGCTCCCATCATTATTAAACAAAACCGTCATTAAAAAACATAGTAGATTTGTGAGCCAAAATAAACGAATTCCTGATCCTTTAGAGTAATTGGCAAGTACTGCTGTAATCCAGTAGAAAAAGCCAAAGCTTTCGAGGACAATCGCCATGACTAATGTTGACACAATCGTTATGGCGGCACCACTTACTTTTGAACTGATATCTAGTAAATTAGCCATCGATATACTTCCACTAAACATAACCACAATCGCACCAATAGTTGAGGGAATCGCCTCATTTATTCCTTTAGGCCTCCAAAAGATAAAGAACATTGTTAAGATAAACGCTATAATAGTTATGATCATAACCGCATTCATATCTAGACAATCTCCTTTTGGAAAATAATTTGGTGCATTTAACCTCCAGGGAATTGTTATCCACCCTTTATTTGTCTCTAATATGAATTTGTACTATATATATACGTGCCTTATTTATACTTGACTTCAGCAGTTGTACCAAATTTATTAAAACAAACGTTTGTACATAAGGGATAAACGACTAGTTCATTTTTCTATTGACTGAATCAATTTTTACAGTCTAGGAAATAATATACATTACTAGTTTAATTTCCTAGGGGATGATGGCATGATTTATATCTATAATGATTACGGTGGTACACATACTACTTCTTTAGCAGCCGCTTATCACTTAAAACAATTACCACAATCTGAACGGAAATTATCAAAAGAGGAAATTTTAAGTGTGAAATATTTCAATAAATTAACACATGAAGATTTCGGTAAACTTATTTTTCATGGAAAAGATGAAAATGGTGATTCTGTTTATACAATTGGACGAAAAAGAAATAAACTGGTTGTCCCCGCATTAAGAGAGATGATCTTATTGCTTGAGGAAAAACATAAATTTAATGAGAAAATCATTTTTTCAAACACATCACCAACAGTCCCACTTGCCATGTCAATTGGAGGTTTTTTTTCAAGAGGATTAAAGCTTGATTTTATTGGTGTACCTTTTTTGGTGATTGGGGCAAAGCAATGTTGCGACAACGTCTACCGCTTAGTTGAAAATACGAAAGAAATGGGGAAAACCTCATTTAATGAAAATATCATCGTGATCGAAAATGAATTATTTAAGTAAAAAATAAAAGGGTTGCAATCCCTCCTATTAACTGGCAAACTTAAATAAAAAATGAATGAACAGGAGACAGCATGATTGAAATTAAGATTTCCACCCTTAGCAATGGCGAGTTAAATAGAGGTGTATTTGCAAAGCAAGACATTAAGAAGGGAGAACTTATTCACGAAGCACCAGTCCTTCCCTATCCAAATGAGGAGCATGTCCACATCGAAAAAACATTATTAGCTGACTATGCCTTTGAATATGGTATAAACCATTCTGCTATTTTACTCGGATATGGGATGTTATTTAACCATTCCTATCAACCAAATGCAAATTACGAAATTAATTTTAAGAATCATACATTTGATTTTTATGCCTATACCGATATAAAAGCGGGCGAAGAAATTTTAATCAACTATAACGGTGATGTCGATAATGATGACCCGCTATGGTTTAATATGGATGAAGAATAGACACAAAAAAACAGAAAAGACCAAGCCGTCTTTTCTATTTTATTTTACAATCAAAACTGGACAGTTTGCCCGTTTAGCCACTTTATGGCTTACACTACCTAATACAAATTCCTGCAGGGCATTTAGCCCCCTACTTCCAATTATTACAATATCAAAAAAATTTTTATTGGCATAATCAACAATTACAGGGCCAGGATCACCATGTAAAAATTCAACTTCATATTGAATGCCTGATTGCTTTGCCAATGCCTCTACCTCTTTTATTCGCTCTTTTCGTATATCTATCATGCCAACTGAACTCCAGTTATTCAGCACATCTGATTTCGATTTTTCCGGATCCACAACATAAAGAATCATTATTTTGGAATTTGTACTACCTTTTGCCAATAGGATTGCATGTTCAGCTGCTCGTTTAGAATGTTCTGAACCATCAGATGCTAATAATATTTTTTTATACATCTCCTAAAGTCTCCTTTCTAAAGAGTGGCTAGAAACACTGAATTTCCATCCACTTTCCTTTTATCGTATAACGATTCTTTGAATTTTACCATAACTTTAAATAAATGCTTACATCCAATATACTTAATAGTAAAAGAGTAATTAGGAGGGGTTAATCCATGTCTAATGAAGATCGAAAAACTTTGCATGAACAATATCCATTATTGAACAAACTCATTTCGTTAGAGGAAATATTTTGGGCCAATCCTAAATTGGAAAATTTTCAAGGCGCAATGAAAAAAGCGCCTCTTACACAGGAGGATGTTAAGGACGCCAAGGAAAGGCTGAACCGTTTTGCTCCTTATATCGCAAAGGTTTTCCCTGAAACAAAAGAAATGAATGGAATCATTGAATCACCTTTAGTGAATATCCCAATCATGAAACAAAGTATGGAACAGAAATACAAACAGCCAATTTTAGGAGAATTATTACTAAAATGCGATAGCCACCTTCCCATTTCTGGATCAATAAAAGCTAGAGGAGGAATTTATGAAATCCTCAAGCATGCTGAAGATTTAGCCATTGGGCATCAATTGTTGAACAAACAAGATGATTATTCAATTTTAGATAGTGATCAGTTTCGTGCCTTCTTTTCACAATATTCGATAGCAGTAGGCTCGACAGGAAATTTAGGACTTAGTATTGGAATTATCAGTGCCAAGTTAGGTTTCAATGTAACCGTTCATATGTCGGCTGATGCAAAGCAATGGAAAAAAGATTTGCTTCGGAGTAAAAATGTGAAAGTTGTTGAATATGAAGCAGATTATAGTAAAGCAGTAGAGGAAGGCCGAGCACAGGCTGCAGAAGACCCAAAATGTTACTTTGTTGATGATGAAAATTCACGTGATCTCTTTTTAGGTTATGCGGTAGCAGCATCCAGATTAAAAAAGCAATTAGCAGAATTAAAAATTACCGTAGATGAACAACATCCACTGTTTGTTTACCTTCCATGTGGGGTCGGCGGTGGTCCAGGGGGAGTAGCTTTTGGCTTAAAATTGCTTTTCTGGGACCATGTACATTGCTTTTTTGCAGAACCTACTCACTCACCATGCATGCTGCTTGGGTTAATGACAAGTCTACATGATCAAATTTCAGTACAGGATATTGGAATTGATAATCTAACAGATGCAGATGGCCTTGCAGTTGGAAGACCATCAGGTTTTGTTGGGAAAACTATAGAGCCGTTTTTAAGTGGAAATTACACGGTTAGTGATGAACATTTATACAAACTATTAAAGGAATTAGTTGATACGGAAGGCATTCGATTAGAACCTTCTGCTCTAGCTGGGATGATTGGACCTATAAAATTAAGTGAAGAAGGCGCAGCTTATTTAGAGAACCAACGATTAACAGAAACAATGACCAACGGGACGCATATCGTTTGGGCAACTGGCGGCAGTATGGTTCCTAAAGAGATGATGGAGGAATATTATCAGAAAGGGCTTTTCTAATTTATTAAAAAAGGTATGCTAAATCAACTAAGATTTACCATATCTTTTTAATATTTGTTGAATTCATCATTTGTACCATAGAACCGGCATCCTTATTTTGCTGCATCATGACTGCTGGGTCTGCTACATTATCCTTAGCACCGGCCAAGTAATACCCAGTTCCACCCGCAACAATAAGACCGGCTGCAAATAATCCTGCGACTAAATTCTTCTTCAACCATTACCTTTATAATTTCACCTTTTGCAATCTTAATGCGTTTAGCACAACGGAAACAGAACTGAATGCCATTGCCGATCCTGCAAGCCATGGGGCAAGGAATCCGAATGCCGCGATTGGAATTCCAATCGTATTATAGGCAAATGCCCAGAAAAGATT
>DATFAH010000428.1:0-3158 GCA_035254805.1 Caryophanales bacterium
GTTAACAGCACCTTATAAATATCCTAGAAAGATCAAGTTTTTATCTGAACTCCCAAAAACAACTTCAGGTAAAATCCGCCGAATTGAGCTTCGTCAAAATGAATTGCAAGCAAGATAATGGTATGTGATGCGCTTTCCATAAATTAGAGGATGACTTTTTGTGTGCAAATAGATTGGCAGCACTCTCCGTACGTTCTATAATAGAGTGATATGATGAAGAAACTAGAAGGAAATGATTAGGGAAATGAATAATAATGAAATCAAGCTTGGCGGGATTTATGCCAGCTTTTCGTATGTTTTATGGGGGTTACTGCCGATTTATTGGAAATTCCTTGATTATGTAGATGCTGAGGAAATTTTAGCAAATAGAATCTTTTGGTCATTCATTTTTATGGTGCTAATGCTTTTATTAACAAAAAAGTGGCCATTAATAAGTAGAACCATTAAAGGGTTTGCTAAAAATAGAAAACAAATGTCAGCTCTCATTATTGCTTCTTTATTAATCAGTATTAATTGGTTTATCTATATTTGGGCCGTTAATAGTGGCCATATGGTTGAGGCAAGCCTTGGTTATTATATTAATCCGTTAATTAGCTTTTTATTAGGAATGATTGTGTTAAAAGAACGATTAACTACTGTCCAATATGTTTCCTTTTCATTAGCCGCGATTGGAGTTTTGATTATCTCCTTTTCATATGGGCGATTCCCATGGGTGGCGATTGCACTAGCAGTCTCATTTGGTTTGTATGGTCTTGCTAAAAAGCTCATTAATGTGGAATCTGCAGTTGGGTTAACACTTGAAACATTAATGGTAGCTCCAATTGCCGCAGGATATATGATATTTTTGCTTTTTCAAGGTCATAATTCTTTCTTTTCTGAAGATATCAGAACCGATCTCTTGTTAATAGGTGCAGGACCTGCAACAGCCGTACCACTTCTTTATTTTGCAAAAGGTGCACAGAAAATTCCACTTTCATTATTGGGCTTGTTACAATATATTGCGCCAACCTTAACATTGATTTTAGGGATATTTATGTATGGAGAGCATTTTACTGCATTACAATTACTATCATTTATCTTCATTTGGTGTTCACTTACAATTTATTCCTTGTCTAAGACGAAATTTTTTATCGCAAAGGAAATGAAGAGTAGGGAAAAAAGCAGCATATAATTAACTGGCACTGTCCTAAAAGATTGGATGGTGCTTTTTTTAGCCATAATTCCCCTTCATTTGCTAAAATAAAGTGATGTAAGATGAATATCTTTAAGAAAGAATATTTAAATAAAGAAGATTCATTTTAAAGAGAGAAAAAGGAGGGTATATGGAATGAATGGAAAACGTGGGCAGCTCTAGGGATTGCAGTTTTTTTATTCCTCGTATCAGTTTCAATTAATTTATTATCGGCATTTGCATTTAAAGGGATAAAAACAGATTTAACAGATCTTTTGTCTCAAAGTGAACAGCCATTCTCCGAGGAAGTAGTCAAAGAGGGGAATGAATTAAAGAAGATTGCGATTCTAGATGTGGATGGTGTGATTCAAGATACAGGGGAAGCACAATCATTGCTGCAAAGTTCAGGTTACAACCATCAAACTTTTTTAAAAAAGCTTGATTATGTAAAAGATGATGATTCAGTTAAAGGAATTATTCTTCGTGTCAACTCACCTGGTGGTGGGGTTGTGGAGAGTGCTGAAATACATAATAAACTATTGCAAATTGAAAAAAAGACGGGTAAACCTGTTTATGTCTCAATGGGATCAATGGCGGCTTCCGGCGGATACTATATTTCAACCGCAGCAAATAAAATTTATGCAAGTCCGGAAACATTAACGGGTTCACTCGGAGTGATCATGGAAGGCATCAATTACGAGGGACTTGCCAAAAAATATGGTGTAGATTTTGTCACGATAAAGAGTGGCCAATATAAAGATATTATGAGTCCGACAAGAAAAATGACAGACGCTGAAAGACAGATCCTGCAAAAAATGATTGATCATTCGTATGAAGGGTTTGTGAAAGTCATTTCAGATGGTCGCCATCTCACGATTGATCAGGTTAAAAAAATAGCAGATGGGCGTGTATATGATGGCCGTCAAGCGAAGGAATTAAAATTAATCGATGGATATGGATATTTAGATGAAGTTATTGCAAAAATGAAAAAAGATGAAAAATTAAACGGTGCTGAAGTTATTCGATATACGGATGATCTTGGGTTAGGTTCATTATTTTCGATGCAAGCCAAAAAAATGATGGGAGAAACACCAGAAATGGCCGGAGTAATGAAACTTTTATCCCAGCCTAATTCTCCCCGTCTCATGTATCTTTATGCAGAATAAGAGGGGTGATTTAAATGGAGACGAATGGAATTACTGAAGATACTACAAAACCAGATGAGGATTTAGAGAATGGTAAGAATGAGGTAGAAGAAAAGGCGTTTAAATTCTATAGCACCCCCATTCTATATGCAGGATTTTGGATGCGTTTTTGGGCATACCTTCTTGATTTAATTATGATCGGGAGCCTAAATCGTATTCTTATAAAACCAATTTTCCACGCATTAGATATACCAACATTTGAATTAAACATGCTTTCCTCTATTTCGGTCACGAGTGCTATTTTATTTTATTTGTATTTTGTTTTAATGACAAAATTAATGGGGCAGACATTAGGGAAAATGGTATTTGGAATTAAAGTGATTGATCTTCAAAATGGAAAACTATCTTGGAGTACCGTTTTATTTCGTGAATGGATTGGCCGGTTTATCTCTTCAACTATTATGATCGGCTATGTGATGGTTGCGTTTTTACCTAAGAAGCAAGGGTTACATGACGTATTTGCTGATACAACTGTCATACATGTGGAAAAATAAAATAGTTCCAAATAAACCTATTATCAATCTAGATAATAGGTTTATTTTTTTGCTTTTTAGACAATACTAATAGGCTGAAAGGATGTGGACTAATTGAAATGGCTATTTCTTGTTTTGATCATTTTTTTGCTTTTGTTCATCCTTATCATTTTTACGAAATTATCAATTTATATCAATTATTATCATTATAAGGATAATGATGATTTGAAAATAGAAATACGGGCATGGTTTGGATTAATAAGATTTAAAAAACATATACCACTCATAAAAATAGATGATGATTCCCCA
>DATFAH010000429.1:0-2906 GCA_035254805.1 Caryophanales bacterium
TTATTTTCTGTTGAAGACAAAGACTGGAGACGAGAAATCATTTCATTTATAGTTTGATCATCTAACCCTAAATAATCTTTAATAATCGCGATAAATTTGGAATTATCCCCATTTAAGACTTGATTTAATAGTTCATGACCACCATTCATTTCAAAAACATCATCATTTTTCAAAAAATCCATTAATTCATTAATCTCTTGATTTGATGGTCCAACCAAAAATGAATCCGTTTTTTGATTTGTGCTTCCACTACCCATTAATGATCCTAAAAGACCGGCAAAATCTAATCTATTTGTCGTTGGAGAATTTTTTCCGCCAGCTGTAATTGTATTGATGAACCCTAAACCACCTATTTGCACTTTTTCACCTCCTTTTAATTCTATGCCTCCATTATTCATTGTTTATGTCTGTTGCATTGGTAAGAAGCTGTGTGAATTTTGCTGCAGCCTTTGCATTCATATTTTCCATAATTGCTGCTAGGGAATCCGCTTTAATGGAGCTTAAAATCTTTAATGCTTCCTCATCGTTCATTTGCGTAATAATAGGTGCAGCCTTTTTCGCTGACATCGTTTCATATGTTTTAATAATATCCTTTAAGGCACGTTTTCCTTCTGTTTGGCTTGAGACAACATCATCTATTTCTTTCTGAAGCCTTTTTTGTTCAAGTTCTGCCTTTTGTATTTCTTTATTCTTATCTGATATTTGTGTCTCCAACTGTGAAATTTTTTCTTCCCGATCCTTTATTTGGCCCTGTAATTCAATGACAGATTTATCATTTGATTTTGATGAATTTGCTTGATTTATCTGAACAAGGCTACCGACAATCGGTATTTTTTTTCCAAAATCTTTGGCTGTGTCAATGATATTTATTCCAGCGATAAAACTGACAATAACAGCGACCAAAATGGCAAAAGCGAGAGGAATAAACACAACATATAAATACCATTGAAAAGATTTGCCTTTTCGACTTTGGTTTTCTTCTACTTCCTTTTCCATCTAATTATCACACCCAACTTCCTCGGTTCATATATTGTTGGATGGAGATATCATCCATTAGACGACCCTCAATATGTTTTAACTCTTCATTGTACATATGAAAATCCTTTTGCTTCATTTTTTCGTATTTTTTTACTTCTATATTCATTTCCGTAAGTTTTTCCTGATAAAAGTTCATTCGGTTTCGGGCATTTTGGACCATCTTTTGATAATAGTCAATGCTATTTTGCAGATTCACGATAAATTGCTGATGATGACGTATTTCCTGGACAGGAATTCCGGCCACTAGCCTTGATGATTGAAAGATTTCAAGATCTTCTTTTTTCTTTAATAGTTCATATAGTTTTTCGGCCGCCTCTTCAAATTTTCGGACCGCCGTTTGATAGATAGCTAATGATTCCCCTTTTTCTTTTTCTTTAATTTGCAGGATTTTATCAAACCGATATTGAAACACCATGAATTATCCACCTTTTTCTATTAACTGGAATAATTGCTGTACGCTTTCTGGAAGTGTTATTTTCTCATCTGTTCTTTGCTTTAAGAAGGAAAGGATCTGTGGATATAGACGAATCGCTTCGTCTATATCCTTTGATGAACCCTTCTTATAGGCACCAATATTGATCAAATCCTCGGAATTCATATAGGTGCTTAAGCTATCTCTAATTTTCTCAGCAGCGTGAACATGTTCTTCTGGAACAATATGGTTCATGATCCTGCTAATGCTTTTCAAAACATTTATGGCCGGGTATTGCCCTTTATTGGCTAATTCCCGATCCAGCACAAAATGTCCATCTAGTATTCCTCGAACTGTGTCAGCTATCGGTTCATTCATATCGTCTCCATCAACAAGCACTGTATAAAAGCCTGTAATTGAGCCATTTTCGTTTGTCCCTGTTCTCTCAAGAAGCTTTGGGAGTATAGCAAATACTGATGGAGTATACCCTTTTGTTGTTGGGGGTTCTCCAACTGCCAGCCCGACCTCCCTCTGTGCCATCGCAACCCGAGTTACTGAATCCATCATCATCATCACATTTAGACCTTTATCTCGGAAATATTCAGCAATGGCTGTAGCGGTAAATGCACCTTTAATTCTCATTAAAGCGGGTTGATCGGATGTCGCTACAATGACTATTGAACGTTTTAACCCTTCTTCACCAAGATCACGTTCAATAAATTCCCTTACCTCACGGCCTCGTTCCCCTATTAGGGCGATGACATTCAGATCAGCAGTTGTATTGCGAGCAATCATTCCAAGTAATGTACTTTTTCCTACCCCACTTCCTGCAAAAATACCAACCCGTTGTCCATTCCCGACTGTTAGTAAACTATCAATCATCCGAACCCCTACTTCGATCGTCTCTTCAATTGGAGGTCTATTCATAGGGTTAGGCGGTGCTTGATCAGTAGGGACTGAAATTAGCCCTTTTGGTAAAAAAGATCCATCAAGTGGATGACCGAGTGAATCTATCACACTTCCAATCAGTCCTAGGCCTACTTTGATTTCCAGTGGTTTTAATGAAGCCTCTACTAAACTACCCGGAGAAATGTCTTGAACAGTTGTGTAAGGCATTAAAATAACATTTTCCTCGCGAAATCCTACGACTTCTGCTTGAATCTTTCGTTTTTTATGGTTACCAACATAAATATAGCAAACATCCCCGATAGAGCTTTCAGGCCCCTGTGATTCAATCATGAGTCCCACAACTCTCTTAACCCTTCCAAACCTTTTAAAAGTATCCAATTGATCCACATATGGAAGGAGGTCTTTTGCTTTCATTATCCTTCACTCTCCAGAAGCTCCAATAGCTTTTGCTTTACTTCTCCCAATTGACTATCGATACTTGCTTCAATACGTCCGTTTGCAGATTCAATAATGCAGCATTCCTTTGATAGTTCCTCATCTGGATAGA
>DATFAH010000430.1:0-8463 GCA_035254805.1 Caryophanales bacterium
ATATTTCCTTCAATCCATAATTCACAGATTTAACGAGTAGCATTCCATTAGTAGGATTAAATTCAATTGTTCTCCCTCTATTTCCTCCTACTTCTTCACTAATTAACTGAACATGTAACCTGCTTAATTCCTTTTTAACTGCTTCAACATTTCTTGGTCCAATCCTCATTAATTCATTCGCTACAGTAAATTGAAACATTTGTGCCCCGCCAGCTATTTTTGCCTTTAGTGCACCTTGTTTTGCTCCATTCGCAATAAGTTGTGATATGAGTGTTTGCACTGCAGTATCTGCATATTTTGCAGGATTAAACCCATCACCTTTTGCAAGTGAGGATTCAGGTAACATTACATGTGCCATACCAGCCAATTTCATACCGAAATCATATATGACAACGCCAACACATGACCCTAAACCAGAAGTTCGGATACAGTGCGGCGCCTTCACGATTTTCATATCAGCAATTCCTACTTTTTCAACTGATAAAGTATTATTCATGATCTCGAACCCCTAAAGCATCAAAAAGAGTTTGAAAAGAGTTTGGGTCAGGTAAAAGAAAGAAATGACCATGGACAGGATCAGAGTTTTCAAAGTCTTCCTCACTCAGCGCTGCATCAATAACGATGGCATGATCACTAACTTGAGAATATTCAATCAGACCAAAGCTAATGATGGCACCCACCATATCTATTCCTAATGCTGGCACGGTTGGATAAATAGATAAATTTGTAAAATTTGACAAAGCAGTTAAATATGATCCGCTTAAAATATTTCCTAATTCTTGTAATGCTGAAAGGGCCATTTCATTATATGGTGGTTCCGCAAATGAAAAATTCATATCACCAATCATTTGTTTAATAAAGCGGGTTGCCTGCCCAAGCGGTAGAACAAAAAACATACTGCCTGGCACTTCTCCTTCAATCCGGAGAAAGACGCTAGCCACTACATTTTCTGATCCGCCGGCCATTTCGACCATTTCATCAAAGCTCACAATCTGGACGTTCGGAATATTCATTTCTATTTTTTTATTTAGAAGGCGCGATAAAGATGTTGCCGCATTCCCTGCTCCTATATTTCCGATTTCTTTAAGAAAATCAAGATGGATGGAATTGAAATGGTTGATAAAATTCATTATCCTATTTCCCTTCTATACCCTGAAATTGCCCTACATCATTCATTACTTTTTCGAGATCTAACAGAATCAAAAGTCTTCTGTCGATTTTAATAACACCGTTAATATAATCAATTTCTGATCCACCTACAATTTCAGGAGCAGGTTCAATGGACTCTCTTGAAATATCTAATACATCATTTGCAGAATCTACAATAAGACCAACTTCTATATCATTGAAGACAGCTACAATTATTCTTGTATTCTCTGTATTATCTGCTTCATTGAGATCCAACCGCTTTCCCAAATCAACAATCGGAGTAACCACACCGCGAAGGTTTATGACTCCTTTTATATATGAGGCAACACCAGGGACTCTCGTTACATGCTGTTCTTTTTCAATTGAGCGTACGTATTCAACTGGTATTGCGTACTCTTTATCCTTTAATTGAAAAACTATAATCTTTACTTCTTGGGTTAACGTCATAGCCATTATTGGATCACTCCTGTCGATTATACTTATTTGATTAGAGCATTACAGTCAATAATTAAAGCAACTTGCCCATCGCCAAGGATTGTAGCTCCTGATATAGCAAAGACATTTGCTAAATAGTTACCGAGTGATTTTAATACAACTTCCTGCTGACCAATAAAGGAATCAACTACAAATCCTGCCATCTTATCCCCTTTTCTAACAATAAGAACAGAATGGAAATCATCATTCTCAGTCACACAAGGCACTTCAAAAATATCCTTTAAGAATAAAAGAGGAACAACTTTGCCACGGAAATCAATCACTTTTTGATTATGGGCATTTAATATATCTTCTTTTTTAATAATGGCCGTTTCAATAATAGAAGATAAAGGAATGGCAAATTTTTCATCCTGAATTCCAACAAGCATCACGGAAATAATCGATAATGTTAATGGCAATTGAATGCAAAAGATTGAACCTTTTCCGAGATTTGAATCAACTGAAACTGTTCCTCCGAGTGACTCAATCGTGTTTTTCACAACATCAAGCCCGACTCCTCGGCCTGAGACATCAGAAATTTTTTCAGCTGTAGAGAATCCCGAAGCAAAGATGAGTTCATAAACCTCTTTATCGGTTAATCCAGCTGCCGATTGTGGCGAAATAATTTTATTTTGAAGGGCTTTAGCTAAAACTTTTTCCCTGCTTATTCCAGCTCCATCATCTTCAATTTCGATAAAGACATGGTTTCCACTATGATAGGCTTTTAAGTAAACCTTTCCTTCTTCAGGTTTACCACTAGCTTTTCTCTGACTAGGTGTTTCAATTCCATGATCTATTGCATTTCGCAGTAAATGAACGAGCGGATCACCAATCTCATCAATAACCGTACGATCTAATTCCGTTTTTGCACCGATAATTTCGAGATCTATTTTTTTATTTAAATCTCTTGCTAATTGCCTTACCATTCTTGGGAAGCGATTAAAAACTGTTTCAACAGGAACCATTCTCATATTAAGGATAATATTTTGTAGGTCTCCTGAAATTCTTGACATTCTTTCAACCGTTTCATGAAGCTCTTGATTATTTAAATCGTGAGAAATCTGTTCAAGTCTTCCTCGGTCAATTACAAGTTCCTCAAATAAATTCATTAAAATATCAAGTCTTTCGATATTTACCCGAATCGTTTTATTACCTAGATTAGCTTTTTGGGACGATTTTTCTGATCGCTCTTCCCCGGGTGTTTCTTCAATATTCAACAAAGTATTCTCAACTTGAACTAGATTTTCAGAAGTTTCATTTGTTTTACCAAAATGCTGTCGCATTTCTTCAATTGAAAATGGAACGACCTCAACCCTTTCTACTTCAGAAACATTCAGAACCTTTTGTGTAATGATATTTTCTAGTTCCTTTGTTACAAAAGTAACGGTAAATTCCTGATCAAATTGTTCGTCTTCCAGTTGTTCAACTGTAGGTTTGCTTTTGATAACTTCCCCGATTTTCTCTAAAACTTCAAAAACCATATATACCCTTGCTGCTTTCAATAAACAATCTTCTCTTAAGGTTACAGTAAGTTCATATGTATGGTAACCTTGTTCAGCCGATTGCTGTAAAACGGTTAGCTCAAATTCATCGTAAATATTTTTGGATAGAGTTTTTATTTCTACAGTTGCGGCTATTTCTTCGGTAGTTGTTAATGGAATGGACTTTTCTCCATTTTCAATTTGTTTAAATTTCTGAATGGCATCAGTTACATCACATTTTCCATCCCCGCCTTCAGAAATAGAATGGATCATTTCCTCTAAGTGATCAATTGCCAAAAATACGACATCTAATAATTCTGGTGTTACGGTAAGCTTCGCATGGCGAATGGCATCCAAAATATTTTCCATTTGATGTGTTAAGCTAGCTAGATCTTCATAGCCCATTGTTGCTGACATTCCTTTAAGCGTATGGGCTGAGCGAAAAATTTCGTTTACAATTGTTAGATTTTCTGGATTTTTTTCTAATTCTAATAAGTGTTGATTGCACGCTTGCAAATGCTCTTTACTTTCTTCAATAAAAATTTCCAAATATTGATTCATATCCATGTGCCATTCACCCCTATAGCATTAAACATATTTTAGTATTGTTTTTGCGATATCTTCGACGTTCTGTACCTCATCAACTAGATTGGTAGAAATGGCTGCTTTGGGCATTCCATAGACAATAGACGTTTCGGCTGATTCGGCAATAGCTTTTAATTTTCCGGACTTTTTCAATTGAATTAAGCCTTTGGATCCATCTGTTCCCATCCCTGTCATGACCACTGCAATTTTTGCATATTCATGAATGAAACTGACGGATTCAAACATAACGTCAACAGATGGTCTGTGCCCGTTTCTTGGTGGTGATTGATCAAGCTGAATAAAAAGACCTGTTGATCTATTTTTAACGTATAAATGATAACCCCCTGGAGCAATATAGGCTGTCCCATTTATTAAGTCCTCTCCATCCACTGCCTCTTTTACATGAAGCTTTGACAATGAATCAAGTCTATTTGCTAGTGATCTAGTAAAACCAGGCGGCATATGTTGCACGATTAGAAGCGGCGCATTAATATCAGCTGGAATTTTCGATAAAACAGCCTGCAGGGCTCTTGGCCCTCCAGTTGATGTACCAATGCAAATGATTTTCTTTGATGTATTTTCCCAGATGGTTGTTGATTTTAACTTTATTTTACTACAATATTCCAATGAAGAAGAAAAAAGATTTTTATCTGTTAAATGATTAGTTAATAGCTTTAGATTTGCCTTGCTTGCTGAAATAACCTTCTCAACAATAACATCGCGAATCTTCTCAAGATCTAAGGAGATCGGTCCAGAAGGCTTTGCAATAAAATCTACAGCACCATATTGGATAGCTAGTAAAGTATTTTCCGCTCCAATTTGAGTTGTGCTTGAAAGCATAACTACCGGAACAGGAGTTTCTTTCATAATGATCTTTAAGGCATCTATCCCATTTAAAATAGGCATTTCAATATCCATTGTCACAACATCTGGTTTCAAATCTTTGATTTTTTTTACCGCATCCTCACCGTTGCGTGCTGTACCGACTATTTCTATTTGATCAGATGCTGATAGAATGTCTTGAATCAGTTTTCTCATAAATGCCGAATCATCTGCGACTAGAACTTTTATTTTTTTCATATTCAAGCTCTACCTTTCAAAGAGAAATCTCTTTAGCTTTGACATAAATGAAATAGATGTATCGGAAGTCCCTGCTTTAATTATTTGCTGAACATAGCTACTAACTATATCCTCTAGTGCATTAGAAACGAATGACTTCGGATATAATGTGATAAAGGGAACCTGCCTCCTAACTGCCTGCTGAACAGAACGGTCATCTGGTAAAACTCCTAAATGAATAGGTTCTAGGTCTAAGAATGTTTTAAGCACATTTGAGAGTCTATTAAGTGTTTCTTTTCCTTCTTTCATCGATTGAGCACGATTTACTAAAAGGTAAAAAGGGAGGCTTGGATCAAGTAAATGTAAATATTTCATTGTAGCATAGGCATCCATTAAGGATGTTGGCTCTGGTGTAGTAATAACAAAAATTTCATTGACAGATAACAAAAACCTCAATGAATCTTCATTAATCCCTGCACCCATATCAAAAATAAGATAATCATATTCTATCAATAAAGCTTCCAGTTCATCAGCTAAATAGTTAAAACGATCCAAATTGACAAGTTGGCTTAAGCCGGTTCCTCCACCAATATATTTTAGCCCCTCAGGTCCATCATGAATGATATCCCTTAACGGCAAAGATCCTGTTAAGTAGTCAACGATTGTTTTTTCAGATGTTCTTCCCATTAAAATATCCAAATTTCCCATTCCAACATCCATATCAATTATAAGAACACGATATCCTCGTTTTACTAGAGAAATAGAAAAATTTAATGAGAAGTTAGACTTTCCTACCCCGCCTTTACCACTTACGATTGCTAATGCCTTCGTATTTTTTTTCTCAGCATGACCCATTAACTTATTTCGTAAGTTTTGTGCTTGGTCTGTCATGGATTTAGACCCCTAATAAATAAATTAGCAATAACTTCTGGACTTGCTGAAATCATATCGTCTGGAACATTTTGTCCTATAGTAATAAAGGCTACACCCATGTTATATTTTTCGACCAAATTAATGATTGATCCATATATAGAAGTTTCATCAGCTTTAGTAAAAATAAATTTATTGATTTCTATGGAAGAAAATTGATGGAAAATATCTTCCATATCTTTTTGTTTTGCTGTAAGTGCTAGAACTAAAAAGGTTTCCATTTCTTCATTAAAATCAATTACTTGCTTCAAATCCTCAATATATTTTTTATTCCTAAAATTACGACCTGCTGTATCAATCAGAACAACGTCATAGGCTTCAAATTTCTTTGTTGCCATTTTAAAATCATTAATACTATAACAAACTTCTATTGGGACATTCAGGATTTGTGCATACGTTTTTAGCTGGTCAATTGCTGCGATTCTATACGTATCTGTAGTAATAAAGGCTACTTTTTTCTTATGATTTATGACACAATCTGCAGCAATTTTTGCTAATGTTGTGGTTTTTCCAACCCCTGTAGGACCAACTACATTTACATATTTTTTCCTAAAAGAAATTCCACCGAAAGATTTATTTGAAAGAGATTGAATGATTTCATCATGCAATAGTTCAATACTATCTTCACTTGATTTATGCGAGCTGATTGAATACCATTTTTCCATTATGGATAAAGTGAATTTTTCTGTTAATGACGGCGAAAATTCATGTTCATTCATTACATTTTGAATCATTTGGATTGGTTGTGGATATGCTGAAAATATTTTTTCTGATTCAGAATGGGATGATTTTATTAACGCCTTTAATTCATTAATTTCTTTTAAGATATCATTGGTTTGAACTGAACTAGTTGCAACTGATTCATTATTTGCCATTTTAGGTTGGGGGGTACTGATGAATGGCGGTGATACGATGTTCGTTGATTTTTCCTTTTGAATCGGTTTTGTACCATTTTGTATTTTTTGATCTACTGCCGCAATCACTTCAATATTTTTTTTACGAAAGAATCCAAACAGGCCCCCGGTAAAAACAATCCGTGAATTTAAAATAACTGCATCATTTCCCAACTCATTTCGGACCAATTTCATGGCATCAGGCATGGAACTTGCAGTATATTTTTTTATTTTCAATCTAAATTCACCACCCCTATGCTTTGAACTTCAACATTTGCTTCAAGTTCATTATAAGATAAAATTGGTACCTTTGGAAAATACCGCTCTGTCAGTTGTCTAACATACATTCTTACAGCTGGAGAGCAAAGGACAATCGGTGCTTGTTCCATTATTGAAAACTGTTCGACTTGATTAGCAATAGATTCTAATATTCTTTGGGAAATATTCGGGTCAAGTGATAAATAGTTTCCGTGCTCTGTTTGTTGGATTGCATCCGCAATTGTTTTTTCTATTTTACCAGATATTGTTGCAACTTTTAACATTTCTCCCTGCCCAAGATGTTGATTTGTAATTTGTCTGGCCAATGCCTGGCGGACGTATTCAGCCAGAATATCTGTATCACTCGTAACCTTTCCAAAATCTGCAAGAGTTTCAAAAATAACCGGCAAATTGCGAATAGATACGCCCTCTTTCAAAAGCTTTGCTAAGACTTTTTGGACCTCACCAATGGAAAGTGGTGCAGGGGTGACCTCTTCGACTAGGATTGGATAACTCTCTTTTAAGTGGTCAGCCAATTGTTTTGTTTCCTGTCTACCTAATAAATCGTGTGCATTTGCCTTAATGACTTCCGTAATATGGGTAGAGACAACGGATGGAGGATCAACAACCGTATAACCGAAAATTTCTGCGCGTTCCTTCATTTCTTCTATAATCCATTTAGCAGGAAGCCCGAATGATGGTTCTATCGTGTCAATGCCCTCAATTGATTCATCTTCAATTCCAGGACTCATCGCTAAATAATGATCTAGCAGTAATTCTCCTCTCGCCATTTCATTACCTTTAATTTTTAATCGATACTCGTTAGGTTGGAGTTGAATATTATCACGAATTCTTACAACCGGGATGACTAATCCTAGCTCCATTGCTAGCTGTCTCCTGATCATAACAATCCGGTCTAATAGATCCCCTCCTTGATTAGTATCCGCAATTGGAATCAATCCATAACCAAATTCAAATTCAATTGGATCCATATTTAGGAGAGTAATCACACTCTCAGGGCTCTTCATTTCATCAGTTTGGATTTCTTCCTCAAGCTGTTCGAGCTGTTCCTTGTTCGGTTGCGGAACTTTTGAGAACATATAGCCTCCGATTACAAGGAAGCCTGCCACTGGAAGCGTTAAAATATCACTAATAGGAGTAAACAAGCCTAACAGAAAAATAGTTCCCCCGGCAACATATAGCATTTTTGGATACGCTAGAAGCTGGGAAGTGATATCTTTTCCGAGGTTTCCATCTGATGCTGCTCTCGTTACCACGATTCCTGTTGCCGTCGAGATAAGCAGTGCTGGAATTTGACTGACAATTCCATCGCCAACTGTTAATAGCGAAAAATGCTTAGCTGCCTCAGCAAACCCCATTCCTTGTTGCAGCATCCCAATCACAATTCCTACTGTTAAGTTAATGAGGACAATGATGATCCCAGCGATCGCATCACCTTTTACAAATTTGCTGGCACCATCCATAGCTCCGTAAAAATCTGCTTCTTTTCCTACTTTTTCACGTCTTTCCCTTGCTTGTGTTTCGGATATCATTCCTGCATTCAAATCAGCATCAATACTCATTTGTTTTCCAGGCATGGCATCGAGAGTAAACCTTGCAGCTACTTCAGAAAC
>DATFAH010000431.1:0-5577 GCA_035254805.1 Caryophanales bacterium
AATAACACAGACATTTGAGCTCGAATATTCGAAAGAGGAATACAATGAAGCTGAATATTTCCTTTTTGATTCAAATTCTTATTTAAGAAGTGTTTATGAAGATCAACCTGAAAAATGCTATTCACTACGATGTCCTACATGTAAAGTTTACATTGAACAAAACAAAGACCTTATAATTAAGAAAAAAACTTTTGGAGCTAAAATGATTTCATTGTCTTGGGAGGAAGAATTAATTGTATCACCAGATGTGAAAAATCTATTTGAAGAGAGTAAAATAGAAAATCTCGATTTTAGACCAGTTTTTAATAATTATGAAGAGATAAATCCGATTGCATATCAAGTTATTGCAACTAATATTCTGCCTTCAAATGACACTAGAACTGAAATGAGACAAGTCATAAGTTGTGATTCCTGTAATTTTAAAAGTTTTGTCTTAACTCCAGAACATGCAATGTATTATTCGAAAGATGAGATAAACAAATTTCATGATATTAATAGGACTTATGAATTCTTTGGATCTGGCTTTTTTCCAAGACCTTATTTAGTTGTTTCAAAAAAGGTTAGGGAGATGGTTCTGAATAATAAAGTAAAGGGAGTAACATTCCAACCAATCTTTTTTGCTTATTAAAAATAATTCATTCGGATTTAACAATAGGTGAAATATTCCCAATTCGATGTGACCTAACCTTTACTATTCTTAGGCTGGTTAGGTCATTTTTTTAATTGATAAGAAGGCGTCTTTTTGTATTGTACCGGATTCTGGAACAACACTTCTTAGGGCTGGAGTTATATTAAGATGTAGAAAAGATTGTGAAGGATTACACTGCGCGAAACGTTTCCTTATAAGTGCCAAAGCACGAAATAGGAGAATTGCTGAAAGGCAATTATAACTGATTAATCGAAACTCGGAATGAGAGCCGTCATGTTGAGCTGAAACGAGTTATCTGATACTCCTACATGCACGGAATGGTAGTAGCCTGAACGTGTATGAAGCTAGGTGAAGTCGGCTGAAATGAACCTAAGTTCTTAAACAGAATATGGTTCATGATAGGCCGGATGCTACAAAATATCTATGGTGAGAATGTCCAACTGGACTGACGAACTCGCGAATGTACGGGTCTAGAAATTAATACGCTCGAAAGACGTATGCTGCGAACGCAGTGTCAAACACTGAAAAGTACGAGTAGTGTATAGGAACTTCGGGATATCTAACAAATGAGGATATAGGTTGGCAGGCTTAAAGTGAGCACCTACGGATATATGTAAAGCTAGGTTAATCGGAACGTTGTAAGTAAGCAACATCCACTATTAAACGACTGCTATCGGGATGGTGTCTATAAGATAATATATTTACCGAAGTGACTTTATTCTTGCGAAAGTAGGGACACAGTACCACTGAAACGTGTAACGAGCGTGGAGGGATAGTCCCAAGTCTTCTCTTTGAAAACTAACACAACTAAATGAAACTCACAGGGTCGAGTAAGATGATGGGATTTTCCGCAAGGAAGGAGAAATAATACATCGGTGAGTACAGCGTTACGACATACAGAATACTATAACATGCAAGATATACTTGGTGAACTCTATGAACGAAGCAGAAACAACGCTACAAAAGGTCTTAGGTTATATGAACATATCATATCGAAAGATAATATCCTATTAGCCTTTCGAAATATCAAAGCGAATACTGGTTCAAAAACGGCCGGAACTGATGGCATCACGATTGATAAATACAAGATAGAAAATGTTGATGAATTCATTGAAGAAATTCGAAAAGCATTAAAGGATTATAAACCTCAATCGGTACGAAGAGTTGAGATACCTAAACCCAATGGCAAGAAACGCCCATTAGGTATTCCGACTATGAGAGATAGACTAATTCAACAGATGTTCAAACAAGTATTAGAGCCAATATGTGAAGCCAAATTTTATCATCATTCATACGGTTTCAGACCAAATAGGTCAACTCACCATGTAATGGCTAGATGTCAGTTCTTAGTCAATAATGTGAAATTGCATCATGTAGTAGATATTGATATACAAGGTTTCTTTGACAACGTGAGCCATTCAAAGTTAATTAAACAAATGTACAGTATAGGCATACGGGACAAAAGAGTTTTAACGATTGTCTCGAGAATGCTTAAAGCACCAATCAAAGGCATTGGTGTTCCAACTAAAGGAACTCCGCAAGGTGGGTTATGCAAAGCTTAGCATAATCCACCTTATGTAAAGAAAGTAATTATGCAAAGAAAACAGTAAAAAGCTTATTATTTCAACGTTCATTTTTGAATTACTTTGCATAATTCTATTGGCTTACAGATCAATAATTGAAGAAAATCAGTCAGAAAATAGCTTAATCTTGACCAATCGAACTAATTTTTCTGCCTTTTTGAGTAATTTACCGAATGTTTATCAAGATTATTATGCAAAGTAAATGAAGCATAAACTCATTAATACTTGCATTTACGGCATCTACTTTGCATAACGCGATACTTTGCATAAGGAGGAATCCTGTCTCCTCTTTTATCAAACATTGTTTTAAATGACTTAGATTGGTGGATAGCTAACCAATGGGAATGCCTAAAAACAAAACATGCTTACGCAACCAACAGTAAAACAAGAGCGTTAAGGAAAACTAATCTCAAACAAATGTATATCGTTAGATATGCAGATGATTTAAAGATTTTCACAAATTCTCATCAATCAGCTATCAAATATTTCACGCTACCAAGGAATACTTGAAAAATCAGCTAAACCTGGATATATCAACTGAGAAATCAGCGATTACTAATCTTAGAAAGAGAAAATCTGATTTTCTAGGTTTTTCTCTTAAAGCAGTAACCAAACGTAATAAATATGTAGCCAATACACAGTTATGGATAAGAAGATGAAAAATATACAAGAAAAACTTAGATATTTAATTCGCGAAATCCAAAATAAGCCAACACCACATACTGTCATGGATTATAACGCTTATATTCTCGGAATAAAAAATTACTTCAAGGTTGCGACTCACATCAATATAGATTTTGGAAAAATAGCCTATCGTCTTTTGAAAACCATGTATAATCGTCTAAAACCAATTGGCAAATATGGAAAACCTATAAAGCCATCAGAAACTTACAAGAGACTTCATAAGAATAATTTCAGAACATATAAAATTGCTGGTGCATATTTATTTCCATTAGGAGATATTCAAACAAGTAATGCCATGAACTTTAGTCAAGATATATGTAATTATACAAAAGAAGGAAGACTTAAACTTCATCAAAATCTTAGAGTTGACGTTGCCATAGAAATAAACAAAATGTTACAAATACCATACGGCAAAGACACTTTAGAAATTGCAAATAACAGAATTTCAAGGTACTCAATGCAATTAGGGAAATGTGCAGTAACTGGGGAATTTTTAACATCTAATAAGGTACACTGTCATCATAAGTTACCCCGACATATGGGAGGTACAGATGAGTTTAAAAATCTTGTAATCGTACATAAAGATGTCCATAGATTAATCCATGCTACAAGTGAAAAGACGATTCAACGATATAGGAACATTCTTCAATTAGATGGAAAACAATTGAAGAAGCTAAACCAGTTTCGTAAAGTATGTAATTTAGTTGCTTTAGTCTAAAAGAATAAGATGGAACGCCTAATGCGGTGAAAGCCGCACGTTGGGTGTGGAGCAGGGGAAAAGATGGAGATAACATCAAAGTCTTACCTATTGCTATTAAAGTAAACGGGGGCGATTATTTAACTGCAGCAATTGCTTCTTGTGTTAATGGGGAATTTAGTTAAGAGAGGAAAATTTATTTTTTCTAGAATAAATATCAGTATCGACTTTATGAACTAAGAATTGAAAGAGGAATGTTATGGATCGGTTATTTGGACTTTTAATAATTAGTCTATCATTGCTTACAGCCTCAATCATATTGCAAATTGTTATGGCGACAGGGCAGGGGTTGCATACTTTTTCTGTTTTTTTAATTATATTTGCTTTAATCATGGGAATTTTTTTGTTAATTCCTAAGAGTAAGAGTCAATCAAGGAAAGGGGAAACAAAAAAGTGCCTATTTACTATAAAATAATTGGAGAAGGATATCCCATCGTGATGTTTCATGGTTGGACACTTGACCATCAAGTGATGTTACATGCAATGGAACCGTTATTCGAGAAACGAAGCGGTTGGAAGAGAATATACATAGACTTACCAGGTATGGGACATTCCGAGCCACATCGATCAATTCAGAACTCTGATGATATGTTAAAAGTAGTGTTACGTCTTTTGGATGAGCTTATCCCTGATCAACCGTTTATCGTTTGCGGTAACTCATATGGCGGGTACATTGCCAGAGGTATAGTATGTTCACGGCACGACAAAGTTCGAGGCTTATTGCTGATTGCACCAATGACTATACCTGAAGTCGATGACAGAATAGTTCCACAGCAGACTGTTTTAAAAAGAGACAGCAACTTGATATCAAATTTATCTCCAGATGATGCTGATGAATTTTGCTCCATGGGGGTAGTACAAGGTCAGACTGAATGGGAGAGGTTTCGAAATGAGATTTTACTTCCTTCTAAACAAAGAAATGATGCATTCTTAAACCTCATTCGTCAAAACGGATATGGTCTTACCTTCGATATTTCATCAAAATTTGAGTATCCCACGTTGATTATCACAGGTCGTCAGGACCATGTAGTCGGATACCAAGATTCCTGGCGGCTAATTGAAGATTACCCAAGGGCAACTTTTGCAGTGCTTGATATGGCTGGTCACAATCTACAAATCGAACAAACTGATGTATTTAACGGATTAGTTAATAACTGGTTAAACAGGATTGAGTTGGAGAACTTGCAGCAGGTATAACGTATCACAAAGTAAAGTTCCTTGTTGCACGGATCTATTTTGAAAAAAGGATTTAACAAAGCCAATCTAGCTAAAATGGATTCTCAAAGAGGAGAAAGCAAATGAAGAACCTATTAATAGAGTCCCACTGTGTGTTCCCTACACTAGATATTATCAAAACCGCAGATTTTTATGAACAAATGATGGGATTTAAAGCTGTCCAGTATTTAGATGCAAATGAACCTCATATTTGTTTATACCGTGATACAACGGAAATTATTTTAACGAAGACGAATGGTCAAAAAGTAATTCCAAATAGAGAGTTATATGGCTATGGATATGACGCCTACTTTATTACAAAGAATCAAGAAGAACTTCAAAAAGAGTTCCTCAATTTGAATATAAAAATAGTCCGTTCATTAGAAAGCACTGATTACAATAATAAAGAATTTGTTGTTGAAGATATTGATGGAAGATGGTTAGCGTTTGGGATAAAAATCGATTAAAGGGAAGAAATTTATTCTAAATAATCATCTGAAAGTAATGATGGGATGTACTATATGTATAGGAGGATATTTATGGAATTAATTTCTTTAGCGAAAGTGGTAGGATGATGAAAGAAGATAGAAAGAAATTTTACAAAATAGTATACTCTTATCGCATGATTTTCATCGGTTTTAAGGATGAAAAACAACATATTAATCAGAAACAGGTCTTAAGGAGGTTTT
>DATFAH010000432.1:0-2755 GCA_035254805.1 Caryophanales bacterium
ATTTAAATGGGGTGAAAAGCGCTTTCATTCCTTGACTGTCCACTTCACATCGTGTATATTTAAATCATCATGATACAGACTAAAGATTGGCAACAATTTGCCTGTTCTGCTCCATGATAAATATTTAACTTTGGCACAAAATGTGTCTTGAAAGGCTTAGGAGGAAGAAGTAATATGCAAAACGGTAAAGTAAAATGGTTCAATAACGAAAAAGGTTTCGGATTTATTGAAGTAGAAGGCGGAGATGATGTATTCGTACATTTCAGCGCTATTCAAAGCGAAGGTTTTAAGTCATTAGAAGAAGGCCAAGAAGTTTCTTTCGAAATCGTTGAAGGAAACCGTGGACCACAAGCAGCTAACGTAGTAAAACTATAAATATTCTTAATAAAATTCCGAAGGCTGGCGATCTATCGTCAGCCTTTTTACATGTTCATAACTAAGTGAGTTTCTTTCCATATTCCTTCATTTCATTACCAACCGTACATTGAGAAATACAGAATCGGTGTGCAAACCTTCGGCCGCTCTCCTCTTTTAAATGTTTATTTAAGAAACACCCATCGCAATATTCAACCATTAAAGATTCAATCTTTTTCATTAGAGTACACCTTTTTAGTTTCTTCATGTTGATTCGCACCCCGTGCTTATATTAATTGTGTTTTGCTGAAAATTTCCTTTCCTGCTAAAGCCTGACTTGCTAATTTATCAGCTTCTTTATTATCATTTCTCGGTATAGCTGTGAACCTAGGAACAATTCCTAATGATCGTATTTTTTCCTCAATACGATCTAGCCACTTATTAAGCACTTCTTCATAACATGGCCACTCCCCTTCTAATTGCTTTAGCACAACCTGTGAATCACCTTTAAATTCACATGGAAGGTGATGGACTCCCATTTCCTCAAGCATATTTAAGGCATAATAGAATGCTGCGTATTCTGCCTCATTATTTGTTTCCAACTCGTCAAATTGTTCATTAGCACGAATTCGATATTTCTTTTTTCCTTGTTTAAAAAAGATCACTACCCCTAGCCCAGCCAAATTGGTTTCCTTTTGAAAGCCGCCATCAAAATAAACCGTAATCTCGTTAGGGTCTTCTTCTATTTCTGTTACAAGCTTCTTTAATTGCTTATAAGTCCATGATGATCCCAGTTCATCATAAAAATTAATATCTGCCGCTTTTCCGGATTTTTCAAGTTCATCACCAATTTGCAAAGCTATTTCACCAGAAATGTAGTCAGAAGTAAATTGAATTTTATCTTTTCCCTTTAATATATAATTCCATTCACACTTATATCTCATTTTTTCAGCTCACCTCAAAAATTTACTTATTAAATGTAGAATTCGATATTTTTATCATGCCCATTTCTTAATAAACAGAAAATCTAAAATCCTTTTCCTGCATTAATGTGTTAAACTATAATAAGCTTTTATTAAAAAAATATTGGAGGTTTCTGGGTTGATTGAAGTCTATATTGACGGGGCAAGCGCAGGTAACCCTGGACCTAGCGGTGCTGGTATTTTTATTAAAGGTCATGGATCCGTTGAAAAATTTTCTATTCCTCTCGGGATCATGTCTAATCACATAGCTGAATTTCAGGCATTTATAAAGGCACTTGAGATTTGTCTGGAAAAAGGTTATTTAATTGTTTCCTTTCGAACGGATTCTGAATTGGTGAATCGGGCAGTCGAGAAGGAATTTGCTAAAAATAAAGAATTTGCTCCATTACTAGAAAAAGCTTTATCACTTACAAAACAATTTGACTTATTTTTTATGAAATGGATTCCCAGCCGTGAAAACAAAAATGCTGATGAGCTTGCAAGGCAGGCGATTCGAAACAATAAACTGGGGGAATAATGACATACATGAAAAAATTTGCTGATATTAGTTTGTTGTTCGTAACATTCGTTTGGGGAACAACTTTTGTGTTAGTGCAAAATGCTATCAGTTCACTTGAACCATTCTCATTTAATGGTATAAGATTTTTTATTGCCGCTTTATTATTGATTTTATGGCTAGTTTTATTTGAGAAAAGGCAGTTTGTTCATCTTGACAAAAAGTTAATTTTTTCTGGTGTTTTTATTGGATTTTGGCTTTTTCTTGGCTATGCCACTCAAACGATCGGCCTTCTATATACGACATCATCTAAAGCAGGCTTTATAACAGGCTTAAACGTTGTCTTTGTGCCATTATTGTCAATGCTATTATTAAAACAAACTTTGAGTAAAAATGCTATTTTTGGCGTCATTGTCGCGACTATCGGATTATTTTTGCTTACTGCCACTGATATCTCTTCTTTAAATATTGGTGATGCCTTTGTCTTTGTTTGTGCAATTGCCTTTGCGATGCAAATTATTTTCACGGGAAAATATTGCGACAAATACCCGACCTTACTCTTAACAGTGATCCAAATATCTACAGTATGTTTGTTATCGGTCATTTCTTCCTTTCTATTTGAGGATTGGAGTAAAATGTTTCAGCCTAAAGTTATTTTATCTAAAGAAGTATTTATGGCAATTTTAATTACTGCTGTTTTTGCTACAGCAATTGCCTTTTACTGCAAACTAATTTTCAAAAATATACGACGACAACGAGAGTTGCTTTAATTTTCGCAATGGAACCCGTTTTTGCTGCGATTACAGGATACTTTTGGGCCCATGACCGCCTGAGCACCAGTGCATTATTTGGCTGCTTACTCATTTTTGCTGGAATGGTTTTTGCTGAATTGCCAGTAAAGAAAATGATCTTGTTCAGAAAA
>DATFAH010000433.1:0-12235 GCA_035254805.1 Caryophanales bacterium
GATATTTTTGTTCAAATTCAAAAATCTGGTGGGGGATTACCTGTAGGTGCAGTGACCGTACTAATTGGGACACCATTTTTCCTACATATTATTAAGAAAACAGAGAAGTAACGAGAAAAGTCGACAGATTGTACATGAAAAGGGGGGAATATGTAAATGAGTAAATTGAATACACAACGACTAGCTATTTCTTACGATAAAAAAATTGTAGTGGAAGATTTAAATTTAGAGATTCCTGAGGGGAAAATCACGGCACTAGTTGGTTCGAATGGGTCAGGCAAGTCAACTATATTAAAATGTTTAGTTCGTATTTTATCTCCAAAGCAAGGTGCTGTCTACCTGAACGGACAATCTATTCATCAGCAATCGACAAAAGACGTCGCCAAACAAATGGCCATCTTGCCACAAAACCCTATATCACCTCCGGGAATAACTGTATCTGAACTCATTTCATTTGGTCGTTTTCCTTATCAAAGGGGATTAGGAAGATTGACCTCGGAAGACTATAAAATTATTAAATGGGCAATAGATGTGACAGGTTTGAAAGAGTTTAAAGATCATAGTGTTGATAAACTATCTGGGGGTCAAAGGCAGCGCGCTTGGATTGCAATGGCCTTGGCTCAAGGTACAGATTTATTACTACTTGATGAGCCAACCACTTTTTTAGATATAGCTCATCAGCTGGAAATATTAAAATTGCTTCAGTCTTTAAATCATGAAGTAAAACGCACAATTGTCATGGTTGTGCACGATCTTAATCATGCAACTAGATTTGCCCATCATATGGTTGTGATTAAAAAGGGTAAAGTGGTAGATGAAGGGACGCCAACAGATGTCATGACCAAAGATATGTTACGCGAAGTTTTCAACATTGATGCGGATATCATTCCTGATCCAAGGACTAATTTACCATTGTGTATACCTCAAAATATCTCAGGACAAGGAGAAACGGTACCTGTCAATACCTTATTAAAAATTATATAGGACTTTGTTCAATAGGAATTTTTCTAAAGGGGAGTGTGATACGTATGGTTCAAGAGCCGCAAAGAGAAAAAAGGAATCTTATGACAGATGAAGAGCTCAAGAAAAAAAGAGAATTATCTAAAATGAGAATGTTGTCTTTAAAACATCACATATTTGTTTGCAATGGGGGATGCTGCAGAAAAAATGCTGCGGCTGAAAATATAGTACAATGCTTTAAAGAAGTTGTCGACGAGTTTGGGATAGCTGATATTATTAGAATTACACCGACTTCATCCTGCATTGGGCGATGTGCAGATGCATGTTCAGTTGTTATTTATCCAGAAGGCACATGGTACAAACAAGTAACACCAGAGGTGGTACATAAAATTATTAAGGAACATTTGATAGAAGGCTGCAAACTAGAGAGTAATATAAGCTTTACCTATGAAAATGGAAAATTTATTGAGAATATCTAAAAATTACGTCGACGCTTTTAGAAATGGTGAAATTTAAAAATTTTTGAGTACGATAAAAATCGTGCTCAAAAATTTTTTAGGTTAAATGACTTTTTTAATTTGCATATTTCTAATTCAGCTGTAGGAATGAGTGAGGAACAAGCGAACCTATTAAAGATGGTTTCAGTCCATCTTCCATGATAGGGAAAATCTGTTTTACTTTTAAATCTTTAAAAAGTAGAATCACAATAAATAAAAATAGAAGGACGACCACCGGGACAAGGATTTAAGCATCTTGTCCAATGACCTCGATTCTGCCGCCATATACTGCAAATGCACAAACCAAAACGATTTGAGACAATAACCACGATCAACAGAGCTTTCCATGTAAAATATTTTTACTTGACGTTTAATCGAATATAACATGCCGAGCAATTTGTAACAGTGAAGAAAAGTTCCTACAATATACTCCCCGTATTCTCAAATTATAATTCCATTGACATGTAGGTAAAATAAAAAATAGAGAAATCCGAGTATTTTGCCTTCTACCTTGCCAAGAATATGTGGACTAAATTCAATAATGCACTCCGAAGGAAAGAGTTTATTTAACGCAAGCTATGTACACGACCAAAAATGCGATAAAGGAAAGCCAAATGGGAGAGACCCATAAATTTTTTTTTTTGTGTGGCTGTAATGGCAGGTACTAATAGTATAGGCTTCGCCATTTTTGTTAGATTCATCATGACAGCCATTTGAAATGCTGATATTTTTCCTTTTTCCAATTCTTTCAATGCCTACTCAGTACATTTGGTAGGGCCGGGCTTTTGTCCTTTTGCTTCGACCAGTCTTTTCTCCTAGTAATCGAAAAGTGCAAGCAGTGAAATTTGTTAAAATTTCTCGTTTTGTAGCGAAAACCGATTAAAATCTTTCAAATGCTCGATATTCTAGTTTATTTGTTGTTTGACAATTTTTTTATTTTTTATCTCATCTACAATATATAGTGGTAGTAAAAATATTTGCGATACTATATATTGATTTATATGGCTGAAATATGATAACGTTATGATATTCCCTATACAATATGATAATTGCTAATGAACAATTAGATATTAGTATAAGTCAAAGATAGGATATAGAAGGAGTTGTTCTCATGTCTGTTGCTTTAAGACAAAAACTGAATATTGATTTTGAAAGATTAAACGAAGATATCTGCTTGTTCCCTCAGGTGCACCCGGTCACCCCAGATATGAAAATAACCCACAAGGGTGTCTCAAGATTGGTCATGTTAGACCGCTACACTTTTAAAGACACTGAAAAAATTACTCTCACAAAAGGTGACTTCGTCGTTTTAACGATAAAAGAAGATCCAAAATTCCCTGCAAGGGGTCTTGGGGATATTCTGGAGATTGACTGGGAGAGGAAAAACGCTAAAGTTTTAGTGGATGAGGAGTTCCGTGGTGTGCTTGATGACCAAGAAGAAGCAAGCACTGGTGTCATTGTTCGTTCCCTCGATGTGATTGAAAAACCACTGGAGCTTTTTTACGAGCAAATCGCAAAACGTAATGCAACTGGTCTTGCCTCTGTAGAAGAGACGGAAGAGAAACGTCGAGAATGGTTCGGAAAGTTTTATCATGAGCTTGTGAATCTAAACTTTATTCCTGCAGGACGTGTACTATACGGAGCAGGAGCAGGAACGGATGTAACGTATTTCAACTGTGTATGCAACGTTGCCTAACAACGTAAAGAGAAATCTTTACGGAAAATAGGCGAACACCAATAGGTGTTATAACTTCAAGAGCGACCCACAGGTGAAATTCCTGGACCACCCGAAAACTGGCGGGTGATGAGTGGGTCTGATCCTGCGACTGGCTAAGGATATACCTTTATCTAAAGTTTGAAGTTCGCTGAAGTCGGTGAAAACCAAATCTGACCGGAACTCATATTTTCATGTTGTTATGAGTGGACGAAGATAAGGGAAGTAATCGGGACGCCATAAAGTGAATATGGTGAGAATGTCTCTGAATATGGCAAATGTAGGAGACTGACGAACCACCGAATGTACGGCTCGTAAAAGTAAGGGTACAGAAATGTATCTTCCCGTTAAAGCGGGTTTAGTTGCGGCAGGATGTATTGCAGTTTGCATCGGCTGTGGTTATCCCAATGAGGATAATCGTCTTAAGTCCCCCAGTTAAGGACAAAAAGATAGCTAACGGGTTAAAGGTGGCACCTAAGTTCCATATGTAAGGCTAGTTCTTGAGGAACGTTGGAAGCCAATAAGAGAATGATAAGGGAAGGTTACCCAATGTCTCTAAGCAGTAGGAAATGGCTGCAGAATATTGGTGGCGGTTAGCCCGTAGTAGTCAGAGATTGGTATAAGGGTTTCAAAAAGACCTTTAGAAACTGTTATTGCAAACAGGAGGGAATAACCCAATCACAAGGCGAAGGGGCATAGTCTGCTAGATTATCTAAATGCAAATAGATAAGTTCTTAGAATGCAAAATCGAGCAAGTCAAGGAAGCCGTGGGGCATAACTGACTAAAGCCATAGAATACCCACTCCGAAAGGTGGTGGTGCCAATGGTTCAAAAACTTGACTGTCCGAACACTGAAAGAGAATTTCGAGCTCTATTAGATACAATGTATGAAATCTCATTAGAGTCATATCAAAACGGTCAACGCCCCTGCTTTAAAGGACTATTAGAAATCATTAAGTCCGAGACAGTCATTTTAAGTGCAATCCACAAAATTAAGGGCAATAAAGGGAGTAAAACTCCGGGAACTGATGGAAAAACCATTGAGGACATTCTGCAAATGAAACATAAAGAAGTCATCTCACTCTTTCAAGCAAAACTAGAGCACTATGTAGCAATGCCTGTCAGAAGAAAATGGATTCCCAAACCCGGTAAGAAAGAAAAGAGACCATTGGGCATACCGAATATCGAGGATAGAGTCATACAGGAATGTGTGAGGTCTGTTATCGAACCGATTCTCGAAGCTCAATTCTTCAAACATTCCTATGGTTTCAGACCCATGAGAGAAGCTTCTCAAGCACTAGAAAGGATTTCTGACCTAGCCCACCTAACCAGCTATCATTGGGTGGTTGAAGGAGATATCAGCAAATTCTTCGATAACATAAATCATACAGTGCTAATTAAGAAACTTTACAACATGGGAATAAGAGATCAAAGAGTCCTTATGATTATTAAGCAAATGCTCAAAGCCGGAGTCATGAACGAAATCAGACGTAGTGAACTAGGTACACCACAAGGAGGAATTATTTCTCCAATATTGGCCAACGTTTATCTAGATTCTTTCGACCATTGGGTTAACAGCCTTTGGGAAGGAAAGAAAACGAAGCACCAATATGCAAGACAGGATGGAAAGATTTCAAGTCTGAAAAGAACTAATCTTACACCTGCATACTTAATTCGCTATGCCGACGATTGGGTGATTTTAACTAATAGTCATGAAAATGCACTTAAACTGAAATATAAAGCAGACAATTTTTGAAGGACAATCTAAAACTAGACCTCTCCTTTGAAAAGACCAAAATTACTAATATACGAAAAAGATATATGACTTTCTTGGGATTTGATTACAAGAGGGTACGAGGAAAATCTAGAACAGGGTTTATATCACGAAGTAGACCAGATTTAAAACGACTTCTTGATAAAATTCAAGGAATTAAACTTGATATCTACATGATTCGTAAAAGAGATACTTACGAAAAGAAGATTGCAGATATCATACTGGTCAACTCAAAAATAAGAGGCGTACTCAATTACTATAAACGGGCTACCCTAATTAGTCCGATAGTAAAGAAATACGCCAGAGCACTTCAATATGCAGGCTGGAACTCACTAGCACCTATCGGTGCCCGATGGATACCGGCAAACAAAGTTGATAATTTGATAGGAGTTCATTCCAGATACCAAACGGCTATACCTGCGATTCCTATTCTACCGCAAAGTAAAAAGGATAGACAACGGTTAAAGCTTAAAAGGAAAAATCTGGGGAGCGAAGAAAAACATTTATTTATCGGGATCACTAGTTTAGTTTTTGTAAGACATGAACCCGGAATGATTAAATTTCCGAGCGAAACTCCCTATTCAGATGTAGGAAGAACAATCTACTTTCAAAGGACTGGAAGAAAATCAGCCCTAGCAAGAGCAGACGAACTCAGAGGTTTAGACAACGCTCGCACCATAGCCTATAGGAAAATGAGTGCTAAAAAGCAAAAGCTATACAACTTTGAGTTTGTAATGAATAGGTGCTATGCGTTTGTCAGAGATAAAGGCAAATGCAGAGTTTGTGGACAATATCTAAGGGTATCAGAAACAAACACGCACCATATCAATCCAAACCTTCCAATCAACGAAGTTAACAAGGTGAATAATCTAGCCAGTGTGCATATAAAGTGTCATAACGCGATACACTCACCTGATTTAGACCTATCAAACCTAACATCCAAGGAACTAAAGAAAATTCTAACTTTCAGAAAGAAACTCGAAATTAGCAAACTAAACTAGTAGATGGGGCGCCGTGTGCGGTGAAAGTCGCACGCACGGTGCTAGTCGGGGGAAAACAAGTAATCCTAACGGATCAAGCCGAGGATGAACGTTACCTATCGACACTATGTTATGCCGTTTGTAGCAGACTCGCGTGAAGGAATTTCCGATCATCGGAAGCAAGTCATGGAGATCATGAGCCGTGGCGGCGGTGTAGGCACAAATGGTTCAACTTTACGCCCGCGAAACACCCTTGCCAAAGGGGTAAATGGTAAATCATCCGGATCTGTTTCCTGGCTAGATGATATCGCAAAACTGACACATTTGGTTGAGCAAGGCGGATCCCGCAGGGGCGCACAGATGATTATGTTGGCGGATTAAGAAGTGACTTTATAAACAATCTTTGGTAAAATAAAAACAGGAACATACGTTTGTAGCAGGAGTTGACAGTATGTTGACAATTACCAAAGAATTTCTGTACCAAAGATATAAAATTGAGAATCAAACAATTCAGGAGATAGCTAAAGAAATCGGTTGTTCAAAATAGTCATTAAAGGGCGTCTAAGAAGACTAGGAATAAGGAAACAGAAATTAAAGCTAGGTGACAAACTTTATGATGATAAAGACTGGTTATATGAACAATATATTATAAAGAAAAAAGGATATACGGTAATAGCAAATGAATTAGGTGTTAGTTATACAACGATCCTAGATCGAATTTTATTTTTTGGATGGCCACTAAGAGGACATAGAGATATTGATAAAGGCTTACCAAGAAGAGGTCTTAAACACTCAGCAAAATCCATTCAAAAAATAAAAAATTCAAGAATAAAAAATAGGATACCAGTTATTTGCACTAATTGCGAAAAAAGAACCGAAAAGACCTATTCAGCATTCATTAAGAATCAAAATAGTTTTTGTTGCTATGAATGCTATAAAGAATATTTAAAAAAGAATAGAGTTGAAACGGAGGACATTACAGATTCCGCAGAATATAAAGAATGGCGAAAGAAAGTATACGTCCGAGACAATTATAGATGCAAAATGCCTGGATGTTCTTCTAATTCAAAGCAAATTGCTGCACATCATATATATCCTAAAAGGAAATTTCCTGAAAAAAAGTTTGATGTTTCAAATGGCATAACTCTTTGTAAAAAGTGTCATGAAAAAACCTTTGGGAAGGAATCTAATTATATAGATGCACTAGTCCGCGTCGTTCAGACAATGAATGACTAGAAAATCGGGTGAATTGCAGGGAACTCCTGAGAGACTTATAAGCTACAACGTGACTGGAAACGGTGAGCGTGAATGCTAAAAATTATAAGTATTGGACAATCTGCAGCCAAACGTCATAGGGTGATAGTTATGGCGAAGGTTCAACGACTAGAGAGTGAGTCCCAACAATAAACTCTCATAAGCGCCCGACCCCTAACAGATCATGCTGAGGGTGATGATATAGTCTAGACCGTCTGCTTTAAGCAGAATAAATATCCTGAAAAGGACGGTAGTCACGTGGCATCCAGACATTATCGAATTCATTATTTCAAAGATGCAAAACCCAAAAATTTTACGTTTCTTAATTGAAAATACAAATGATGAAACGATCAAAAAGCTTGCTAAGGATAAGTTGAAGTTTACCCCGCTAACAGAGCAAGAAAAGTCAATGTATCAAGGAATTGTAAATTATAAAACGATTCCTGGATTTGGCGGATTTAATGAAAAAATTATCGCCGATGCAGAAGAAAAACTTGAAACAGGTGGTAACTTTAGTGTCCATAATTCAGAATTCCTGACGGGAGCAAATATCTCAGTATGTTTGACAAAAGAATTTATGGAAGCAGTAGAAAATGATACAGAATACGAGCTTCGCTTCCCACATGTTGAAAATTATAGCCAAGAAGAGATGAAAATTTACAATGAACAATGGCATAAAGTCGGTGATGTTCGTGAGTGGGAAAAACTAGGACATAAAGTACGAGTTTACAAGAAAATGCAAGCTAAAGAACTTTGGAACCTAATCAATATTTGTGCAACATACTCAGCAGAACCTGGCATTTTCTTTATTGATAATGGTGTGACACGTTCTCTTATAAATGCAGCGTAAAGCTACATGAAAAAGAGGGTTCAATCTTGAAAGATTGAATACAACTGATTCTTCCGAGAGCAGGAATGAAAGCCGTCAAGTTGAGCTGAAACTGCACTGATAATACTCCTACATGCATGGACCTGTGTTAGCAGAGAAATGTATGAAGCTAGGTGAAGTCGTCTGGAATTAGCCTAAGTTCGAATGAATATGGTTAATGATAGGGCGGTCAGCCGAAAAAGATGAATATGGTGAGAATGTTGGATTAGCAACCTAACTGACGAACTTGCGAATGAAAGGGTCTAGAATGAAGATTTCCCGAAACGGGAAATTCGTTACAAATGTAACGGAAGTTGCCGAAAAGTAAGCACGTTGTCATGAAATTCGGTATAGTGAACAAAGACACTATATGACTTCAGGCTCAGAGCAAGCACCTAAGTTCAATCATATGGCTAGGGGGAATCGGAACGTGGTAAGCAAGGTACTCTCATCCAAACGACTAACATCGGAGAGGTTGATATAAGGATAATAATCCGAAATTCATTTGACCTTGTGAAAGTAGGGTCACAGTACCGTTGAAACTATGGAAACATAGTGGAGGGATAGACCCAAGTCTGAGGATTCATAAACAAACAAAACAAGTATAATTCGTTGGTCGGGTATGAATGCAGGGAAACGCCATTGAAATGAGGTGTTCTGCAACGAATACAAGTCTGAGATATGCTGAATATTACAATATGCAATACGTCTTTGATGAATTATTCTCTAAAAGTGGTGAAAACCACAAATTCAATAGACTATATGAACTGATAACAGATGAAAGAAATATCCTGTTAGCGTATAGAACAATCAAGTCTAACGAAGGTTCTAAGACAGCCGGAACAGATAGTTACACAATAAATGACTATAAAACCATGAATAGAGATGAATTTATCTCAACAGTAAGAGATACACTCAACGAATACAAACCCAAGGCAGTTCGACGAGTAATGATTCCTAAAGGTCATACTGGAAAATTTAGACCACTGGGTATCCCAACAATGTTGGACAGGATTATTCAACAAATGTTTAAGCAAATCCTAGAGCCAATATGCGAGGCTAAATTTTACAAACACAGTTATGGTTTTAGACCAGTACGAAGTACGAAACATGCAATCGCAAGGACTAATTATTTAATTAATATCAGTCAACTACACTTCGTAGTGGATATAGATATTAAAGGATTCTTTGATAATGTAAATCACCGAATACTTATGAAACAACTTTGGAACATAGGTATTCAAGACAGAAGGGTATTAGCCATTATTAGTAAAATGCTAAAAGCACCAGTTAAAGGTGAAGGCATTCCAAATAAAGGCACTCCACAAGGGGGTATCCTCTCTCCGCTACTATCAAACGTAGTCCTAAATGACTTAGACCAATGGGTATGTAATCAATGGGAGACATTTGAAACAGAACACTCTTATTCTCAAAATGAGAAAAAGTATCAAATGTTAAAACGTAACTCAAAAATGAAACCAGGTTTTATTATCAGATATGCTGATGACTTTAAAATCATGACAAACAACTATCAAAACGCTGTTAACTGGTATCATGCAGTAAAAGGATACCTGAAAAACCGCCTAAAATTAGACATATCGGAAGAAAAATCTAAAATCACAAATGTTAGAAAGAACTCTTCCGAGTTCTTGGGTTTTAAAATCCAGACCTCCAAACAGGGTAATAAACATCTGGTAAGGGTTAATATGGTCGAGAAAAAAAAGGATGAAGTCAAAAGAAGAATGAAAGATCTCATTCTCAAAATAAGGAACGAAACGACCATTAAAAACGTCAGATTATATAATGCGTATATAATGGGGATTCAAAACTACTTCAAATACGGAAGTATGGTTCCTTCGGACTTCTCCGACATCATGCATAAGGTTTACCCTTACGCAAGAAGTAAACTTCGGAAAAGTGGCAAATACGAACGTCCAAAAGACGCAAGTAAGACTACAAGAAAATTTACAAAAACAACTTTAAAACATGGAACATATTGGGGGTGCATCTATTCCCGATACATGGAATAACAAGTTTTGTAAAAAGCACACAATTCAATCCGAAGTTATGCATCTATACAATTGAGGGTAGAGATTTAATTCATAAAAACCTAAATGCACTGGTTGAATTTAACATTCGCAGATTAATGCAATCAAAAATAGTAGACCAATCAATAGAATATCAAGATAACAGAATTTCCAGATACTCTATGAGGAATGGGAAATGCGAAATCCTTGATATATTCCTTGAAGCAAATGAGGTTGAGTGTCATCATTGGAAACCAAAATCCAAAGGTGGCACAGATAAATTCAACAACCTCAGAATCATACATGTGGATATACACAAATTGATTCACGCTACCAAAAGGGAGACTATTGAAAGGTATCTGACGAAATGGAAAATCGAGGGTAATTCGAAAATCCTCGAAAGGATCAACGATTATCGTCAAATTTGCGAAAATGAATCAATCAAAATATAGAGGATAAATGTCAGTAACGTGCATGTAATATTCGACTAAAAGAATTTAAACTTGTAACTTGTTGAAATTTGTTTAATGTAATAATCAGATGGAACGCCGTATGAGGTGAAAATCTCATGTACGGTGTGGAGTGGGGGAAAAGATGGAGATGCAATCAAAATCTTACCTATCACTATCGAACGATATGACAAATGCGAAAGCATACGGACAACAGGTTGTTGCGACAAATCCGTGTGGTGAATAGTTTGCCTCACGTTAAAAATTGCGGAATAAAGCGGGAACCCTGCGATGGGAATCCGAACCGAAGGCTATAGGTAAAAATATAGTCAGGGGCAACGCATAGGTAGTGAACCTCGAAAGAGAATATAATCTACCCAAGAGGCCGCAACATTACAAATATTTGTAATGAAAAGATATGCTGAGCTAACGGAAAACGAACCGTTAGAACTAAAGGATAAAAAACCTTTAGGTTAACATACTGGAACAACCTTTAGCACCGTTTTCTGTCTGTAACCTTGCAGCTGTAAACCTTGCAGAAATGGCTGACAAGGAAACGAAAACGGTTGATTTTGAGAAACTACAGCAAACTGTTGCTGTTGGGGTACGGATGCAGGATAATGTCATCAATGCAACTCCATACTTCCTTGAGGAGAACAAAAAACAGGCGCTAGGTGAACGACGTGTCGGCCTAGGTGTTATGGGTCTACATGATCTATTAATCTACTGTGAGACAGAATATGGCTCTGAAGAAGGTAATAAACTAGTTGATAGTGTGTTTGAAACAATAGCAACCACAGCTTACAGAACTTCTGTAGAATTAGGAAAAGAAAAAGGAAGCTTCCCATTCTTAATAGGAGAAACTGAGGCTGAAACAAATCGTTTAAGACAAGCATTTACAAATACAGGTTTTATGAAAAAAATGCCTGAAGATATTAGACAATCTATTTTAGAAAACGGAATTAGAAACTCTCATTTACTAACTGTTGCTCCTACGGGCAGCACTGGTACAATGGTTGGTGTATCAACTGGATTAGAACCATATTTTTCCTTTTCTTATTTCCGCAGCGGACGTCTCGGTAAATTTATCGAAGTGAAGGCTGATATTGTACAGGAATATTTGGATCAACACCCTGAAGCAGATTCAAACAATCTGCCAAACTGGTTTGTAACGGCTATGGAACTAGCACCAGAAGCACACGCAGACGTACAATGTGTTATCCAACGTTGGATTGACAGCTCAATCAGTAAAACTGTGAATGCCCCTAAAGGCTACAGTGTCGAGCAGGTGGAAAAAGTTTATGAACGCCTGTATCGTGGCGGGGCTAAAGGTGGAACAGTATATGTCGATGGATCCCGTGATTCTCAAGTTCTAACTTTAAAAGCCGAGGAAAATACTCAAGAAGATACTTCTATTCTCAAAGAAAAACCAAAACAACATGTTGTCTTAGTCGATACCATTAGTGACTTACGATCAACAGATGTAACCATCGGATCAGAAGTAGGCAACACATGTCCAGTTTGCCGAAAAGGTAAAGTTAAAGATATTGGCGGCTGCAACACATGTACAAACTGTGGTGCGCAATTAAAGTGTGGCTTATAAATAGTAATGATTGAAACAATATGTGTGGCTTTGGAATAAAGTTTGAAAAAAATAACCTCATCGGTATAGCAGCCGTTTGAGGTTATTTTTTATATTTTTTTGATAATAT
>DATFAH010000434.1:0-9495 GCA_035254805.1 Caryophanales bacterium
TAGTACTAAATCAAATTAGTTTAACGGTGGAGCCTGGGCAAATTTACGGCCTTATCGGACCATCCGGCTCAGGAAAAACAACCTTAGTGAAAATTATTGTGGGAATGGAACAGCCATCAAAAGGGGAGGTTCAAGTTCTCGATACTGCCGTACCTAATTTAAGCCTTTTGCAAAAAATTGGCTACATGGCCCAAGCGGATGCCTTATACACAGATTTAACCGGGGAAGAAAATCTCGCCTTTTTTGCCTCCCTTTTCAAATTAAAAAAAGACGTTCAAAAAGAACGGATTGCCTATGCAGCCGATCTTGTTAATTTAACCGAACATTTAAAGAAAAAGGTAGAGGCTTATTCTGGTGGTATGAAGCGCCGGCTATCACTCGCCGTAGCGTTAATTCAAGATCCAGATGTTCTAATTTTAGACGAGCCGACGGTCGGAATCGATCCGGAATTAAGATTATCCATTTGGAGGGAACTATATCGACTGAAAAATGCCGGAAAAACCATTTTAGTGACCACCCATGTCATGGATGAAGCAGAAAAATGTGATCAGCTTGCCATGGTTCGAGATGGCGTTATTATAACGAGCGGTTCCCCATCTGAATTAAAAGCGCACTATGGAATTACAAGCTTAGAAGAGGTATTTTTAAAAGCTGGAGGTGAGAAATAATGAGAATTCTAGCATTAGTAAAGCGGATTATCCACCAAATGAGACGTGATAAACGGGCACTTGCCATGATGATGGTTGCCCCATTACTTATTCTCACACTCCTTTATTATTTACTCTCTGACAATACGACCGATCCAAAAATCGGAGTGATCCATGCTGACAAATCCATGATCACACAATTAAAAGCAAAAGATATCATTGTCAAACAGTACGATGAAATAAAAAATATAAAAAAGGTCATGATCGATGATGAGTTAGATGGCGTTCTTTGGTTTAATGGGGAAAAATTGAAGCTAACCTTGAAAAATGATCAGCCATCCGCAACAAAAGCATTGCAAATAAAAGTACAGCAGGCCATCGCAGCAGATATGGGAAAAAAGCAATCTAGCAATTTAACCAAGTTTGTTCAAACCGTTCAAACCAAGCTTCCAGGTATGCCCATGAAATTAGAGCAGCTAAAAACACCCAAAATTAGCACTTCCTTTATTTATGGAAACAAAGATACCGTCTTTTTTGATTTGTTAGGCCCGATATTAGTTGGATACTTTGTTTTCTTCTTTGTCTTTCTTATTTCTGGAATTGCTTTACTAAAGGAACGAACAACTGGAACACTCGATCGGTTGATGGCCACACCAATCCAAAGAACAGATATTGTTTTTGGATATTTAACAGGCTACGGCTTTTTCGCACTCATCCAAACCATTATTGTCGTTTTCTATTCTGTCAAAGTATTAGATATCATTCTTGTCGGCTCTTTATGGAATGTGATTTTAATTAATTTGATATTAGCACTTGTGGCACTATCACTTGGAATCCTGTTATCAGCCTTTGCCAATTCAGAATTTCAAATGATGCAATTTATTCCGATTGTCATTGTTCCTCAAGCCTTCTTTGCCGGGATTTTTCCAGTTGAAAATATGCCTGACTGGCTGCAGGTTGTCGCTAAATACATGCCAATGTACTATGGCGGTGACGCTTTAGTGGATGTTATGTATAAAGGGTTAGGATTAAGTGACATTGCGAATGATCTCTTTGTGCTATTAGGTTTCGCTGTTGTCTTTATCATTTTGAATATATTTGTATTGAAAAAATATCGAAAATTATAGTCACTAATTTTATAAAGGAGCAAACAATGTCCGAAGAAGAAATGATGTTACAGCAATTATTTGATGAGGAAAAATTCACGGATAAACAGAAAAAAATTATTCTTGCCGCGATTGAATCTTTTTCAGAAAAGGGGTATGCAGCTACATCCACTAGTGAAATTGCCAAAAAAGCAGGGGTCGCAGAAGGAACGATTTTCCGGCATTATAAAACCAAAAAAGATTTATTAATCTCAATTGTTGCCCCAATGATGGCAAAATTGATTAGTCCATATGTTTTTAATGATTTTAATAAAGTATTGGATAAGAAATACGATCATGTAGAAGATTTTTTTAGAGCCAAAATTGAAAATTGGAGAGAGGTTTTAATGAAGCTTCTGCCTGTTCTAAAAATTTTAATACAAGAAATTCCTTTCCAACCAGAATTACGCGAGCAATTTATTGACCTTATTGCCAAAAAAATATTTGATGATGTATCAAGTATCATTGAAGACTACCAAGAAAAAGGGCAATTGATTGAAATGCCGCCTATAAGTCTTGCGAGGCTTGCTGTTTCAAGTGTTCTTGGTTTTTTATTTACCCGCTACGTTGTATTTCCCAATTTTGAATGGGATGACGAAATTGAAACAGAACGGACAGTTCAATTTATCATGCATGGTTTAGGCAAAAAAGAGTAAGGGAGTTTCTCCTTTGCTCTTTTTCTTGCTTTTTTTAAGTGCATAAAATTCAGCAACAGCGGTTATTTTAACATTAATTACGATAAAAAGGAGGGATATGAGTGACCAAAAAATTTAACAAGGGCAGTAAAAATCAAAATGCTGCAGCTGCTGGAAATACCGATGCAGAATTTGCAAATGAATTTGCAAGCGGTGATAACAGCAAAGCCAATAAAAGAAATAAGGGACAAAAAAATAAACAAAAATAAGTAAAAAGAGTGCTGGCTAACACGCCTGCACTCTTCTTTTATTAAAAACAGCGGAAACTGCGAATTCTTCTTAAATCAGTTCCGTAATATTCCCAACGGTTTCTTCGCCAACGGAAACCAGCAACAGAGTTTCTGCCAACAAATGTTGGATAGAGCCAGAAGCTTCTGCCATTGTTTAGCCAAACATACGTAAAACGAAACAGACATCTTCTAATTGCCCCTGGATCAACTGCAAATGCTCCTACTGATTCTTGTGGAATTACCGAGGGTGGTGGTGTGGTTGGGGCTCCAGTTTGCTTTCCGCCTCCGGGAGAAGGAAAGCCGCCTTGCTGACCTCCTCCACCCGGAAACGGAAAGCCGCCTTGCTGGCCTCCTCCACCCGGAAATGGAAAGCCGCCTTGCTGGCCTCCTCCACCCGGGATCGGAAAGCCGCCTTGTGATGGAATACCAGTTAAGTCTTGTGGCATTTGACGGTATTGTTCATCGTAATATCCTGGAAAAAAGTTATTAGGATGATATTGATTATCCAAAGATGTAATCCCCCTTAAATTTACTTTTCCCAATAATTTATGCATTACGCCCAAATTGGTGAAAACGAAAGGGGATCGGAAGTTTTATATAACTACTCTTTCATACTCCTAATCTCTTCAGCAATTTTCGCTTGAATTTGTTCCACTTTGGAAAAATCCATTGCGGCAATATAGAATACCTCAAGCTCATCATGCAGCTCTTTTGCTTTTGCTAAGTAGGTAGTGGCCTCTGCCATCTTATTTTTATATTGAGTTTCAATTTTATTTAGCATATCCTCAAATATTTCATCTGTTCCAGGTGCAATGAAAATTTCATATACATCAATGATTTCATCGCCATCCCTGCTAGGGAAGTATTCATGTGGAGCTGTGCTATCAAAAACACATACGCCAAGTTCGCGGAAAATCACCATATCAAGGCTATTTGGATCAAATCCACAATGGTAAACTTCTACGTCTATTCCTCTCTTTTCAGCAGCTGCTGCTAGTTTTTTCAACATCGTTGATTTCCCTGTTCCAGGTCTACCCTTTATGAAATATCTTTTTGGAATATCCTCCGTTAAATTTGGAATAAAGTCAACAGGGCCTTTTGGAGTCGCTGCCCCGAAAAAGCGATGACGGACATCTGCCTCTTTATTTAATTGCATTTTTCCAAAAAAAGTCTCGATCAATTTATTAGTCAATTGATCAGCCATTTTGAAATCCATGCTATTAATATAAGTTTTTTCCCATTCATCATGTATTTCTAATGCTTCTCTAAAGATTGCGTATGCCTTTTGAAAATTATCACTAATTCTGCCCGTTAAACTTTGAATCTCCTTTTTATGAAACCTAAGTTTCTGTGAATCCCACGCCTCTCCAAGATTAATGTATTCCTCTACAGCTCCTGGAGCCTTCGGTTCAATAACATGTGGAGCCGTTCCATCTACGATCCCCGCTTTCAAAGCAGGAATGATTACTCCATCAATGGAATTGTTATCTGACGAGCAATGTAAAAGTTCAATATTATACCCTTTTTCAACCCATTCTTTCCCAATCCCTATCATTAGTGATGATTTACCGGTTCCAGGGCCGCCTTTTAAAATATACAGACGCTCAAGACCCTGGAGATTTGATTCATAAAAACTATGGAAGCCACTTACTGTATTTCCCCCCGGGTAGTAGTTTTTAATTTTCCCTGCCATTTAAAACACTCCCTTCTTCGTACCATACATATGTTTTTATCACATATTAATCATATGCAGGATTACTCAGTGGGTGAATGCCTAGAAAATTTTTATTATTTACTTCGTCACATCTTCAAATTGAGCTTTTGTTAATTCCATTAGTTGATTAGGTTTCAATACGATTTGAACTCCAATTCTGCCGCCGCTGACAATCATCATTTTAAGTGATAGACAGCTTATATCAAGAAATGTCTTATATTCTTTTTTCATTCCGATTGGAGAACATCCCCCACGGATATACCCTGTCCATTTCTGAATATCCTTTACGGGAATCATTTCAATTTTCTTCTCCAACGCTGCTTTTGCCGCCTTCTTTAAATCTAATTCCTTCTCTACCGGGATTACAAATACAAATAAATTTTTGCTTGTCCCTTGTGTGACAAGCGTTTTATAGACTTCTTCAGGATTTTTATTAATCTTTTCAGCTACAGATATTCCATCCATTTTTCCATCCTTGTTATCATATGAGAGCATCTCATATGGAACTTTTTTTGCATCCAAAATTCGCATTGCATTTGTTTTTGCCTGTGCCATATCCTCACTCTTTTCAGAAAATATTCATTAAATACAGAGTAAACGCTTTTGCTAGCTTGAGCAAAGAAAATACCATAAATAATATTTTAAATGGGGCTTTGTTTATTTTTCAAAAATACACAAAATAACCATCTATTTGTCACCCGTTTGTCACTCTATCTTAGCTCTTCCATAGTAAAATAGTAGTACATCCACGATATTAGATCTTTTACTAAAACTATCTATCTTGGATCAGGCATAAGTACCTATGATTTTTAAGAGATGAAGCAATCAATCATGCGAATGTTTGCACAATAGTAATCTTATGAATTTTATTCGAACTCTTTCTTGTTTTGCGATGGAATAGGAATCTTCATCATATGTTTACAAGAAGGAGGATGATCCTTGACTAATTTGAATGAAGGTGACTTGTGTTATGAAGTATGATTTAGTCCTTTTACATGCACCAAGTGTATACGATTTTAGAAAAAATTCTTTATTAGCTGGTCCCATAAGTGACGTTGTGCCATCGTCACCTGTTTTCGAAATGTATCCAATCGGTTTAACGAGCATTGCAGATTATTTAGAAAGATACGGTCTCAAGGTAAAAATCATCAATATTGCCAACCGAATGCTTATGAATCAAAATTTCGATGTTGAAAAGAAGCTTAAAAAAATCAAAGCAAAAGCATTTGGAATTGACCTTCATTGGCTTCCCCATGCACATGGAAGTATTGAATTAGCAAAAATTGTGAAAACCCTTCATCCTGATACCCCCATTGTTTTTGGCGGATTATCTGCAACCTATTTCCACGAAGAATTAATCCAGTACCCATTTGTAGATTTCGTTATGAGAGGGGATTCAACAGAAAAATTAATGCTATTACTTATGAATAAAATAGAGTTTGGGAATACCCATTATGCTGACATCCCCAACTTAACTTGGAAAAAAGGAAAAGAATTTGGCTATAATCCAATTACATATGTACCAAAAGATTTAGATGAATTTGATGTTCCAGGTTATCGCTATACCGTTCGGTCGGTTTTCAAATACAAAAATTTCCTTGATCCGCTTCCATATAACGGCTGGCTGCAATATCCGAATACAGCTTTGCTGACTGCAAGAGGCTGTACCCAAAATTGCCTCATTTGCGGAGGCTCAAAGGATGCATATGAACAAAACTGCAACCGGAATAGTCTTGCTTTAAGATCACCTGCAAAGCTCATTAATGACATCCAATTTATTCAGCGCATCAGCCGCGCCCCTATTTTTATTCTCCATGACCTCAGGCAGGGTGGAAAGGATTATGTGGAAGAATTCTTCCGTCTTCTCAAAAAAATCAAATTGAAGAATGAAATTGTTTTTGAGCTATTCCAATATGCAGATGAAGATTATTTCGAAATGATTGCAGAATCTGTTCCAAAATATAGTATTGAAATCACACTAGAAACCTATGATGAAAAATTAAGAAGATTAAATGGGAAGTTTAATTGCACGAACGAAAAGGTGATTGACACGCTAAATTTTGCCTTAAAGCATGGGTGCAAAAAAATAGATTTGTTTTTTATGGTTGGTATTCCAGGGCAAACATATGAAAGTGCTTTAAAAAATATTGAATTTTGCGAAACAATCCACTTGGCTTGTCAAAAAGATCCCAGAATCTTTTATTTCGTAGCGCCTCTCGCACCATTTCTTGATCCAGCAAGCCCAGCGTTTGAACATCCTGATCTTTTTGGATATAAGAAATTTTGCCATACGCTGGAAGATCATCGCAAAGCGATTACCCAGCCATCTTGGAAGCTAATGTTGAGCTATGAAACAAAAGAGATGACAAGAGATGATATTGTTAGGGCAACCTATGATGCTGCACAATTATTAAATGATTTTAAATTGAAGTATTATTTAATAGATGAAGTAGGTTATTTTGATATTGAAGAGAAAATAAATAAATCGATCGCCTATATCGAAAGAATTGATCAAGTTCTTGCCCTTCCTTCAGATCTTCAGGCTAGAGAGCTTTTGAAAATTAAAAAAGAAATTCAAGAATTAAATCGATACAGTATTTGCGGAAAAAATGAATTAAAGTGGGAAGTAAAGAAAAATTACGCAAATATCTTGTCCCTTGCCTTAGTAGGTTTAGAGCTGTTTTATGAAGATTATGCCATAAAAATTCGCCATCCAATTAGTCGAAACAACCGAGAGCAAGTTAAGCTAGATAGTTAAATTGAAAAAGGGTATCGGAGAAATTTCCGATACCCCTTCATATTTGTTCTTAATGTCCGCCAAGATAGGCTGATCTAATTTGATCACTTTGATTTAGCTCGTCTGATGTTCCAGATAAAACAATCTTACCAGTTTCAATAACATAGGCACGGTCTGCAATGGATAAAGCCATGTTAGCATTCTGCTCAACTAATAAAATCGTTGTGCCAGTTTGGTTGATTTCTTGAATAATACGGAAAATCGTTTTTACTAGAAGTGGGGCTAAACCCATTGATGGCTCATCTAATAACAGTAAACGCGGTCTCGCCATTAAGGCCCGGCCCATGGCAAGCATTTGCTGCTCACCGCCAGATAGTGTACCTGATTGCTGTTTTCTGCGTTCAAGAAGACGAGGGAAGAGATTATACACCTTCTCAAAATCCTCTTGAATTCCCTTTTTATCCTTGCGTAAATAAGCTCCTAGTTCAAGATTCTCTTCAACAGTCATATTGGCAAAAACTCGACGCCCTTCTGGAACATGGGATAAACCCCTTTTCACAATAGCCTGCGCAACCTTGCCGGAAATCGATTGTCCTTCAAATAAAATATCACCATTTTTCGGCTTCAACAATCCTGAAATGGTTTTTAATAATGTGCTTTTCCCAGCACCATTCGCACCAATAAGTGTCACAATTTCCCCTTCATTGATTTCTAAGGAGACCCCTCTAAGTGCTTGAATATTTCCGTAATATACGTTTATATCATTAATCTGTAGCATTATGAAACCTCCTCCCCAAGGTATGCCTCAATAACCTTTGGATTGTTGCGAATCTCACTTGGTGTTCCTTGGGCAATCATCTGACCATGGTCAAGAACAAAGATTCGTTCACAAACTCCCATTACTAAGAGCATATCGTGTTCAATCAATAGAACGGTTAACGAAAATCTTTCCCGAATAAAGGAAATGAGGTTCATTAATTCCTCCGTCTCCTGAGGATTCATCCCTGCAGCTGGTTCATCAAGCAAAAGCAGCTTCGGATTTGCTGCCAAGGCTCTGGCGATTTCGAGGCGCCTCTGCATCCCGTAAGGTAAATTCTTTGCCTTCTCATGCATGAAAGTTTCCAGCTTAAAAATCTTTAAAAATTCGATTGCCTTCTCCTCCATTTCCTTCTCACCTGAAAAATGTGGCGGCAGTCGGAAAATAGAGCTGACCATTGAATGCTTAGCAAGAGAATGGTAGGCAACTTTAACATTGTCTAAAACAGACAATTCCTTAAACAAACGGATATTTTGGAATGTCCGGCTAATCCCTTTTCGGGTAATTTGATAAGGCGCATGACCATTTAATTTTTCGCCATCAAGGGAAATGATTCCTTCTGTTGGAACATACACACCAGTCAGTAGATTGAAAAAGGTTGTTTTACCTGCACCGTTTGGGCCAATCAATCCAACGAGTTCTCCTTGTTTTATTTCTATATTAACGTCTGAAACTGCCTTTAAGCCGCCAAATTGGATTCCGGCATTTTCAACTTTAAGCAACGGTGTGTTTGCTTTCATCCTGTACTCCTCCTTTAGCGGATTTACGGCCCTTGAAGAACGATGTTAATTCTCTTGTACCCATCAATCCTTGTGGGCGGTAAAGCATCATGACAATTAACACTAAACTATAGATAATCATCCTTGTACCTGGATAATCCTGAAGATACGTTGAAATAATGGTTAATAAAATAGCTGCAATGACTGCTCCTGACATACTTCCTAAACCGCCCAGAACAACAAAAATTAAGATATCAAATGATTTCAGGAATCCAAAGTTTGTTGGCTGAATGATATAGAAGTTATGAGCATACAAGGCTCCAGCAACCCCAGCAAAAAAAGCACCAATAGCAAAAGCCATTACTTTGTAAAAGGTTGTATTAATTCCCATTGCATCTGCTGCAATTTCATCCTCTCTAATCGAAATACAGGCACGACCATGGGTAGAATTTGTAAAGTTAACAATGACAACGATCGTAAGAAGTACAAAAAAGGAAAGCCATGGCCAGGTTGTCAAATGCGAAACCTGGATTCCACTTGCTCCACCAACATATTCAACGTTCAAAAACACAATCCTAACAATTTCCCCAAACCCTAAAGTTGCGATGGCGAGGTAATCTCCCTTTAAACGAAGACTTGGAATACCAATGATTAATCCTGCTAGTGCTGCTGCTAATCCACCTACAAGCAACGCAAGCGAAAAGGGAAGTTGAAGTTTCATTGTAATAATAGCCGATGCATAGGCACCAACAGCCAAGAAGCCTGCATGCCCAATCGAGAACTGTCCAGTG